>JAJCYJ010000976.1 GCA_029262975.1 Saprospiraceae bacterium | reverse complement strand
ATTGCCAGTGAAGATGCTGTTGGGTCAAATCCAATATACCCAGTGCACATCTTTTTAGCCAGAATATCATCTGCACCTGGCGTACAATCTTGTAACATTTCTCGCCACCTCAATTCCTTGATAAAATCCATCTATCCTGATTTTCGGCAAAAGTAGCTAATATCCATATATACACCATCGTCTGCTGGTAATTGGATGAGGGCACCAGGGCACTTTTAGGAATATTGACATGCGAGTTTGCTTTGAGCAGCTGATTTATTTTCATTTAGTCGACTATGCTGAATAGATTTATCCAGTTACCGTTATGATGCTGCAATATCACTTAAGCCGTTATCTTCGCCGTTGAATATGAATTTTGAGCGATATATAGCCAGACGGATTGGGACTTCTGAAGGGGGATCATTTTCAAGCCTAATCGTTAAAATCTCAATAGCCGCCATCGCACTGAGTATGATGGTCATGATAATCACAACTAATGTGATCACTGGATTTAAAAATCAAATTTCTGAAAAAGTCTTCAGCTTCTGGGGGCATATTCATATAACAGACGGGCGATCCGGAGATTCCTTTGAACTAGTTCCTATATATAGAGATCAATTGCTGATCGATACGCTGCTTAATATTGAGCGCATCACTTATGTCAGACCGAGAAAAATTACGGATTATGATAATCAGCCCATTGCTGAGACTACTAATGGAGGAATCGACCATGTGGAGTCTTTTACAATTGTACCTGGTATCGTGGCTGATAAAACTCAATTTGAGGGGTTGCTCTTAAAGGGATTGGATCGGGGTTATAACCAGGAGCGAATACAATCTTTTATAAAGGACGGTGCATTTATTACTTTTTCAGATAGTATTCCGTCCCGTGATATGATGGTCTCTCAATATACTGCTGACCGCATGAACTTCACAGTTGGACAAAAAGTTAATGTGAGTTTTCTTCTGGACGGGGACATCATCCCACGCCAGTTTAATATTTCGGGTATCTATAAAACCGGGCTTGAGGAATATGATCGACGATTTGCGCTTGTAGATATGGAAATGTTGCAAGAAGTTCTTGGTTGGACAAAAGAGGAAGTTTCAGGTCTTGAGGTTTTTGTAGAAGACCTGGACGATCTTTCCTTAATTAATGATTATATCTTCTTCGAGTTATTACCTCCGAATAACTATAGTGAAACTGTACAAGACAAGTTTAATCAAATATTTGAGTGGCTTGAACTTCAGAATATCAATGAGCGTGTGATAATTATTTTGATGGTGCTCGTGGCCTTGATCAATATGGTGACTGCCTTACTTATTTTTGTACTTGAACGTACTAATATGATAGGCATACTAAAATCACTTGGGGCGACTAATTGGACCGTCAGAAAAATTTTCATGTATAATGCTTCTGAGATTATTATCAAAGGAGTATTGATCGGCAACCTTCTGGCGATTGTACTTTGTCTTATACAAAAGTATACAGGCATCCTGAAATTGCGCGAAGCCGATTATTATCTCAGTGAAGTACCGATAGAGTTTAATATTACTTCTATGGTATTGATTAATGTGGGTACGGTCATCGTAGTCGTTCTTTTCATGCTGATTCCAAGTCTTATTGTATCACAGATTACACCTGTAAAGACGATACAGTTTAAGTAGACTAATCCAGGACTACAGATTTTTCTGTCTTTCAAAGACTTAGGTGTTCCTATTTTTTGAATCGACTGAAGTGGGGTAGGGGCACAAAAAAAAGGGAACCTGGTTACAAGTTCCCTTTTTACTAATTCTTACAACACTATGATTTACGAGACTTAACCGGACTGATCATAACATTCATTCGTCGTCCTTCTAACTTTGGTAGGTTTTCTACGGCACCTAGTCCTTCGAGTTCTTTGATGAATTTCAATAATAGAAGTTCTCCTCGTTCTTTGAAGACTATACTTCTTCCTCTGAACTGCACATATGCTTTGACTTTGGAACCTTCTTCAAGGAATTTCTTGGCGTGTCTAAGCTTGAAATCAAAATCATGATCGTCAGTATTAGGGCCAAATCTAATCTCTTTAATAACAGTCTTTTGCGTTTTTGCCTTAAGCTCCTTTTGCTTTTTCTTGCGATTATATAAGAACTTTTGATAGTCTATTATCTTACAGACAGGAGGTTCTGCCTTTGGACTAATTTCGACAAGGTCGAGATCTAATTTATCAGCCCAGGAAAGTGCTTCCCGTGTATTGTAGATATCGGGTCCAATTTGGCGTCCGGCAACCTCGCTTATTTCTTCCATATTATCCCCTACGAGGCGGATATCAGGAATCCTGATATTATTGTTAATTCTGAATTCCGGTTCTTTTTGAATCGGTTTGTAAGTTCTTCTCCTTCCTTTTCTCAAATGTTTTTATTTAATGATATAAAGTTGTCGTTTGTTCTTTTAATTGCAATATTATATAAATGTAGCTAATACGCATGGTTTATGAGTAAGAAACGTGATACTCAATAAAGACGATTGTCAAAGCCTAAGGAGACAATCCGAATTATAGACCATGTAATGGAAGTCTTAAAACCAGATAATTTCACGCTATTATTCATTCAGTGCCTGGCTTTCTTTTTCTATCTTAACATCAGTTATCGTAAGCGCTTCCTGTCCTTTTGAATGACCTACTTTAAAATGCAACCCCTGTTTGTTACCAAGACTTAAGATCTTTTCTGCAAGCGGATCTTCAATGAATCGTTGGATGGCCCTATGTAATGGACGGGCTCCATATGCTGGATCAAATCCTTTCTCTGCGATAAATTCTTTGGCCGCCTTGCTCAACTTTATAGTATACCCCATCTGGTGCAATCGTTTGTCAAGCATTGCGAGTGCGAGATCAACGATCTTGAGAATATGCTCTTTTTCAAGAGAGTTGAATACCACTGTACCATCTATCCGGTTAAGAAATTCTGGTGAAAACGTTTTCTTAAGTGCTTTCTCTATGACAGCCTTGAAATGTCCATCAACATTTTCTTGTCTTGCAGCAGTTGAAAATCCAACTCCCTGACCAAAATCCTTTATTTTCTTGACACCAATATTAGAAGTCATGATTATTAAGGTATTTTTAAAATCTACCTTTCTACCCAGACCATCTGTCAACTGACCATCATCTAATACCTGCAATAATATATTATAGACATCAGGGTGTGCTTTTTCTATTTCATCCAAAAGAATGACACTATAAGGCTTCCGTCTTACCTTCTCAGTAAGTTGCCCACCTTCTTCATAACCTACGTATCCCGGAGGCGCTCCGATCAATCGACTTATAGAGAATTTCTCCATGTATTCACTCATATCTATACGGACCAGCGCATCTTCAGTATCGAATAAATACCTGGCAAGAGCTTTCGCTAATTCTGTTTTACCCACACCGGTTGGGCCAAGAAAAATAAATGAGCCTATCGGTTTTTTGGGGTCTTTAAGTCCTACCCTGTTTCGCTGTATTGCCTTTGTGACCTTGGTGATAGCTTCGTCTTGCCCTACAATTTCTTTCTTTAAATCGTCAACCATGCCCACAAGCTTAGTGCTTTCGGTCTGCGCCACTCGCTTGACAGGAATACCTGTCATCATAGCTACAATCTCTGCAATATCCTCCTCATTGACAGGGTATCTCTTCGTTTTTGACTCCTCATCCCATTCTTTCTTCCCCTGCTCTAATTTTTTAAACAGCTTACTTTCATGATCTCTGAGATCTGCAGCTTTTTCGTATTGCTGATTCTTGACGGCTTGATTCTTTTTCTCCCGGATGTCTTCGATTTGCTGCTCAAGATCCTCTATATACTTGGGTACATGGATATTTTTGAGGTGAGTCCGTGCTCCAACTTCATCAAGAATGTCGATAGCTTTATCCGGTAAATGTCGATCACTTATATACCTGTCACTCATGTAAACACAAGCTTTTATCGCTTCATCTGTATAATCTACATTGTGAAACTCTTCATATTTCGACTTGATATTATTCAGAATATGTATCGTTTCATCCGCAGATGGTGGTTCGACTAATACTTTTTGAAATCTTCGATCCAGTGCGCCATCTTTTTCAATATACTGTCGATACTCATCAAGTGTCGATGCTCCGATACATTGCAATTCTCCACGTGCAAGCGCTGGCTTAAAGATATTAGAGGCATCTAGGGAACCTGTGGAACCACCAGCTCCGATAATGGTATGAATCTCATCAATAAAGAGTATCACATCGCTGGTCTTCTCTAATTCGTTCATGATGGCCTTCATTCGCTCTTCAAATTGCCCACGATATTTTGTACCTGCAACGAGCGCAGCAAGATCAAGCATAACTATACGCTTGTCATACAAAGTTCGCGAGACTTTCTTTTGATGAATACGCAAGGCTAATCCTTCGACGATAGCGGTCTTACCTACTCCTGGTTCTCCGATTAATACCGGGTTGTTTTTCTTTCTGCGACTTAAGATCTGTGAGACACGCTCGATTTCTGTCTCTCTCCCAATGATTGGGTCTAATTTTCCCTCTTCTGCCAGACGCGTTACATCCCTTCCAAAATTATCGAGTACAGGTGTCCTGGATTTGGTGCTTCCCCGGCGACCAGTACTTCTATAAGAAGATGATCCTTCTTCTTCCATCGGTAAGTCTGCGTCCGTAGAAGAATCTGTGATGTAATCAAAACCTCCATCCTGCTCTTGCGTCACATATTCTAATTCAGTTTTATAACTGTCGTAGTCTATGTCAAAATGACTGAGGATTTTTGATGCAAGATTGTCTTTATGCTTCAAAATCGAAAGCATCAAATGCTCAGGATTAATCTCATCATTCTTAAATAGCTTGGATTCGAGAAAAGTTACCTTAAGTACTTTTTCTGCATGTTTATTAAGCGGAATATTTCCAACATTGAGATTGGTGTTATCTGTCCGATTAGCCTTTGTAGACTCTTCAACCCGATACTGTAACTGTTCAAGGTCCAATTCGAGTGAATTAAGAACACGCACAGCCATGTTGTCTTTCTCTTTCAGCATGCCCAGTAACAGGTGTTCTGTGCCAATATAATCGTGACCCAATCTTACTGCCTCATCTCTGCTGAGAGAGATTATTTTTTTGACTTTCGGTGAAAACTTTCTATTCATCAGTTCTTTTTTGCCTGAGTTTCAGATTAAGTGGGCACTTATTTTGTGACAGCTTAAAAATGGACTCTTCTTATTTATTCGCCGGCGTTACCCGATGTTTAAGCAATTATACTAAATAAATGACGCAGAAGGGGTAATAGTTGTGCACCTACTGCGACACTTTAATATTTCTTAACAAAAATGTGCCAATCTTCTCTACCTGTTCTTTTGTCATGCTCGATAACAAAAAAGTGATTATTATGTCAGTATACAATATCTACACCAACCATTTCTGTCATATATTTTAAATACACATTAAAGTTAATCATAATGTGTAATATTTTGACAAAAAGTGGCTTATTATTCGCGATCAGTCTTGATGCATCCTCTTTTAATCATTAATTATGCTTCTATCACAAGGTACTAGAGATATGATAACATACATAGCTTTAGGCATAGAATATCAGTACCTGACTTTAACATTTCTTTGGGGGTATTCTGTATAATTATTTGATAACTTTTTTGCGGGGAACCTTAAAAAGACTCATTGATACATTATTAGTATGACTTAGCTATCTTTGGAGCCAATTTTGAAATTTTCACAATGCATTGGGCACTAATTGGGTCCCTCGAAGCATTTAAGTAACTGCGAGATATAATTTTAGTATGAAAATAAGCTTAGACAAGAAAGAAAAATATTCGATCTTGAAATTGGAAGAAGAAAATCTGAATTCAGTAATTGCCCCGGATGTAAAAAGTGAATTCGTATTTCTTAGAAATGAAGGTGTCGTCAACCTCATATTTGATATGACAGATGTAAAATATGTGGATTCTTCCGGCCTCAGCGCCATTCTGACAGCGAACAGATTATGGAATGGTTATGGTTCATTTGTAATGACTCATGTAGATCATCCTGCTGTCAAGAAACTCATTGAAATTTCAAGATTAGAGACAATTCTTACGATCATTCCTACAGTTCAAGAGAGCATTGACTTTGTTATGATGGAAGAATTACAGAGAGAATTAACTAAAGGAGAAGAAGATTAATCTTGTCTGAATTTTCTCTTCAGGTACTCGGCGCAAATAGCGCAACCCCCATGTACGGGCGATATCCATCTTCATTTGTTCTTAAGTTTGACGCCCAACAATTCTTAATAGATTGTGGCGAAGGCAGCCAAATGAAAATGTCTGAGTTTCATGTTAAGCGATCCAAAATAGATCATGTCTTCATATCTCATCTCCATGGAGATCATATTTTTGGACTTCCGGGTTTTTTAAATTCTTACAATCTTAATGGACGCCAAAAATCTTTGGCACTATATGGACCAACAGGCATTGCTGATTTCATTGAGGCCGTCAAAAATGCATCTACAGCCTATTTTAATTATGAATTGGTCATACATGAATTAGATGGAGATCAAAGGCTCGATCTTGGCATTTTAGGTGGTCTACAGGTAACCGCCTTTCCATTGCAACACCGCATTTTGACTTATGGGTATCGATTTGACGAAGTATCCGCGGGACTAAATATCAGACCTGAAGCCATCGAAGCGTTCAATCTTACCATCGAAGAGATGAAGCTTATTAAAACCGGGCAATCAATTACGCGTGATCAAAAGGCAATTCCAATAGAGTCACTGACTTTTCCACCGACAGCTCCCCGGTCCTTTGCATATTGCTCTGACACGATGTATGACAAGCGCATTATTCCCTATATAGACCAGGTTAATCTTCTATATCATGAAGCAACTTATCTTCATGAACTCGTCGACAAAGCTCATGACAGGATGCATAGCACAACATTGGAAGCGGCAACAATAGCAAGATCCGCCAATGTCAGACATCTTCTTATTGGCCATTATTCAAGTCGTTATAAGGTGTTAGATCCATTACTGGACGAGGCGAAAACCGTCTTTGCTAACACTTCTTTGGCTGAAGAAGGATGTATTTTTCAAATTATTTAAGGAGGCATCTTCATCATAACTCTAGTTTTTATAAATTGGAAAAAGTCTTAGCTTGGGCTCACTTTTATCATCTCTTGCCGAATGTGTATAATATCGATTATTAAATCTGAGTGTATGAAATATCTTTTGTTACTATCAACTGTACTTTTTTCTTCAGCTATTAACGCACAGGATTTCGAGTTAAGAGAAGAATATCGCGAACAGATTAAAGAGCTTGCAGCAAATCAGCTCATAAAGGATGCCTTCAGCTACATTGTAGCATTGGAAGAACAAACCATCGCAGATCACATTTTATTGACTGAAATAGAAGCGCCGCCATTCAAAGAGCACGTGAGGGCGGCAGCTTTCAGACAGATGATGTCATCTATTGGGGTCGACTCTATCTGGACAGACGACGCAGGCAATGTGATCGCATTGATAAAAGGAGGAGAAGGTAATAGAACGGTGTGTATAGACGCCCATTTGGATACGGTCTTTCCGGAGGGAACAGATGTACACGTGCGGATTAAGAATGATACCTTATTTGCTCCTGGCATCGGCGATGACACAAGAGGTTTGGCGATTTTGTTAACCCTGGTTAAGACGATTAAGAAGCAGGCAGTACGGATGAGGGATGATGTATTAGTCATAGCAAGTGTCGGCGAGGAAGGATTAGGTGACTTAAGTGGAGTAAAGCATTTGTTCCGAGAAGGCGGTCCGAGAATAGACAGTTGGATATCCATTGATGGTGGAGAAATAGGTCGTGTCAATAACCAGGGTCTTGGTTCATATCGGTATCGTGTCCGCTTTAAAGGACCCGGAGGACACTCGTGGGGCGCATTTGGACTTGTTAATCCACATCATGCCCTTGGGGATGCCATGAATCGATTTGTTGAAAGAGCTGATGAATACACAAAAACCGGTCCCCGAACATCCTATAATGTCGGTGTAATAAGCGGCGGCACTTCGGTAAATTCCATTCCCTTCGAATCCATTATGGAGATCGATATGAGATCGATTGAACCAAGTCGATTAGACAGTATGGAGACTTTATTGAAAATGTCTGTCAACGAAGCTTTGGAAAATCAAAACAAAAGAAAAAGGAGGGGTGCAGATTTGGACGTTGATTTTATCCAGATTGGAAACAGACCTTCAGGAGAATTAAGTCCGGACCTTCCATTGATTCAACGGGCACTGGCAGCTACGGCCTTTTTAGGTAAAAGACCAAGACTTACTCGTGGCAGCACGAATGCCAATATTCCAATTAGTAGAAATATTCCTGCTGTAACAATCGGCCGTGGAGGAGTAGGGGCTTATGGTCATTCATTAAATGAATGGTGGCTAAATAAAGATGGGTATAAAGCAATCCAATTGGCATTTTTATTGCTTGTTTCTGAAGCTGGTTTGGATAATAGTTTGGTCGATTGAGCAAACACGAAAAGCTCGGCGTAGGCTGCGCCTACGTCGTAAGTCAGAATCAATGGAAGAATTAAATCTATAAGAATCATTTTTCAAATTGCGGAAAGACGTAGGCGCAGCCTACGCCTGTCTAAGAGTTGTCCGGGGGCTCGCGAGTCGAAGTTTACAATTTCGATCCAATGTCATATTGATAATTGTCTTTCAACTTTTTTTAAATTCAATATCCTAACAACTAATGTTTCCAACTTCACTACAATTCTCTGGAGAAAAGAAACATTTCTAATCCTTGCTGTAAAACACAACTCTTTCTATGGGTTCTACCATTTGTTTTCCAAAAATTGCGGAATTTGAAGAGGAAGGGTCGTTTCCAAAATCTCTATATAATTGTAAAATATTCACCACTCGTTTATTTTCATCTCTAAAGGAAACAGGAATAGAATGTTCAGGATATTCATCATGGCGTTTATAATAACTTCCATCCTCATGTACATCTACTCCAAAATGAATACTCTCCGGTTTCAAATGCATCACGACATGTTTTAATGCTCCATCAAAAAGGCACAGAATGACATTTTCGGATAGTTGAGTTTGGTGACGAGATAGTGGTCGACCATCTATATCAAAGGCATCAATAATCATATCAGGCCATCCAGAAATGACATCAGATCGCATAATCAATCCAGTTCTTGTGTCATAATCTAAGTTGACCCTAGTTTCTGATTTTCTCACTCCATCGTGTGCATGATCGATATCAGTCAGCCGCCCAATACTAAAAGCGCCGTCGATCAAACAATCCATATACAACTCGTCAATATAAAAAAAGCGGATGGATTCGACAGGCAACATAGCTTCATCAGGTACTAGGTAATTGAACGGAATTCCTTTGAGCAAACGGAGGTCTTCAAAGCCTTTTTGAAGTATATCGGGCAACTCAATTTGTCCATC
>JAJCYJ010000975.1 GCA_029262975.1 Saprospiraceae bacterium | reverse complement strand
TATTATTTTTAATTGATCTCTTGCTTAGAATGACATTATACAAGACGATGCCATAGCAAAATTATATGTTTATATTTGAATACCACCAGCATCTTATATGGCTCTTGATAATACCAGGGTTGATCATTTTATATTTTATTTCACAGCATTATATCATGCAGCAAAGGGTAAATCTCGGGGATGAAAATTTATTGACCCGTCTTATTAAAGGTGAAGCTATTCATAGAAAGCACATTAAAAATGGTCTGATTTTCGCTGCCCTTTTGAGCCTTATTCTGGCATCTGCCAATCCTCAATGGGGTAATAAGAAAGAAAAAGTCATTGCTAAAAGTTCTGATGTATTCATAGCATTGGATATTTCTCAAAGCATGATGGCAGAAGATATTTCTCCCAACAGGTTGGAAAGAAGTAAACGTCTTGCCCAAAACCTAATAAGAGCGCTTAAGGGAAATAGGCTTGGTCTCATCTATTTTGCAGGTAATGCCTATTTGCAAATGCCACTTTCCAATGACTATTCTGCCGCTCAATTATTTGTTTCAAGTGCCAATACCGGACAAGCTTCAACCCAGGGAACAGCTATAAGCGAGGCTATTACACTTGCTACCAGGGCATTTGAAGAAGGGAAGGCAAACCAAAGAGCCATGATCATATTAACTGATGGTGAAAGTCATGATGACGAGGCTGTAGAAGCTGCTGCCAATGCAGTGGAGATAGGCCTCAACATATATACCATCGGGGTAGGTACAACGGAAGGAGCTTTTGTGCCTTACAGGACACAAAGCGGAGAGCAATATAAAAGGGATGATCAAGGTAATCCGGTAACCAGTATACTAAATCAGGATATGATCCGCGACCTTGCAAAAGCAGGAAATGGAAAATCCTATTTGATCGGTGAAGGCAACGCCATAATTACTGATATTAAAAAAGAGATCGACTTATTAGAGAAGGAAGAAGTCGAACAACGGGCATTTACAGATTATAACAGTTATTTTCAATATTTAATCGCAGCAGGTCTGTTACTTTTAATTGCCCAATACTTAATTCCTGATCGCAAGAAAATGTTATAAAAATTATAAAAATGACCCGTATTCAACTGATCAGTTGCAGAGGAAAGAAGGTCATTATAAATTTGTAGTATGATCCATTTACGAGTTATATTAATCTTTGTGGTATTGGCTTGCTCATCTCAGATAGCGGGACAGTCGACGCATAAATTATTAAGAAAAGGTGATAAGGCTTATAAACAGGAGCGATTTGAAATGGCTGAAGAAAACTACCGCAAGGCTATAGATAAAAAACCGACAGCGAATGGTTCCTTTAACCTGGGCAATACAATCTATAACCAGGATAGATATGAAGAGGCCGCGCAGCATTATCAGCAGTCAGTAAATATAATCGGTGATGATCAAAAAAGATCTGAGGCTTTGTATAATCTCGGCAATGCACAGCTTAAGAACCAACAAATGGAGGAAGCTATTGAATCGTATAAACAAGCTGCGAGAATAAATTCAGAAGACAGAGATATCAGAAACAATCTTTATCTGGCTAAAAAACTTCTGGAGCAGAAACAACAACAAGAGCAACAAGAACAGCAACAAGAGCAAAATCAACAACCTCAGGAGGATAATAGCGAACAACAACAAAACCCTCAACAGCAACAGCAAGAAGGTGAAAGTGAACAGGAGCAACAACAATCTTCACAATCTGATATTGATAATCAGGGAGGAGAATCACCAGTCCCTGAGCAGACCCAAGAATTGAGCAGGGAAGATGCCGAGAAACTTTTGCAAGTCATTGAAAATGAAGAAAGAAATGTACAGGAGAAGTTGAGAAAAATGTCTGGAAATAAGAAAAAACCGAAAAAAGACTGGTAGCCATGATTAGATCTATATCAATACTTTTTTTCATTTTTTTAATCACTTCCTCATATGCACAAGATGTTGTATTTAAGGTTGAAGTGACTTCTGATACTTTATATTTTGGCAATACGATCGGAATAAAGTATACAATTGAAAATGCACAAGGAGACTTTGAACCACCTCAATTTAATGGGTTGGAGGTAGTAGGAGGACCTAATGTATCGAGCCAATTTAGTATGATAAATGGTACGGTTAGTCAATCATCATCGTATGAATACTTTTTAATGCCGATAGAAACCGGGAGTTTTTATGTTGATCCCGCTATTCTAAAACAAGAAGGTAGTATGCTTCGTTCGGAATCGCTCCGAATTGAGGTAGTAGATAATCCACATGGCATCAGACAAGATTACAGGTCTTATGGTGTGGCAAAAGAACTGAATGTACCTCCGTTGTCTGGGAATATGACAAAAGCTGACTCGTTAAGGCTAAAATTGAAGAATATAAAGGCAACTAAGATTTGACGAACTCAGGTATGAAGGGGATTTTACAATTGTTTTTTATTCTTATTTCGATTTCTCTGTTTGGTCAGGCGAAATTCACTGCCGCTACTGATGCCAGGCAAATAGTCAGCGGACAATATTTTACAATTTCTTTTACGCTTGAAAATGCAAAAGGTTCAAACTTTAAGGCACCTTCATTTCTTGATTTTGATGTCGCTGGAGGACCCAGCACGAGTTCGCAAATTAGCATTATAAATGGACGAAGATCAGAGCAAATATCCTATAGCTATACGCTTACCTCATCTAAAATAGGTACTTATGAAATAGGATCGGCTTCGATAATTGTAAAGAACAAAGAATTAAAGACACAGCCTGTCACTGTAGAAGTGGTGAAGGGAAGAACTATATCCCAAGGACAAGCAGAAGTCGAAGGACAAGACTTTCTTATCGAAGCAGAAATCGATTACGACACGGGTTATGTAGGTCAGCAATTGATATTGAAGTATATACTCTATACCAATAAAAATGTGCGCTCATATAATTTTACCCACTTACCTGGATTTGATGGCTTTTTTGCGCAGGAATTACAAGGATATCAAAGTCGTGCTGAACAGATAGTGCGAGATGGTGTACAATATTATAAACGAGTTATAAGAGTGATCGCCTTGTTTCCTCAACAAAGGGGAAGTTTTACAATTGATCCTGCCCAGATCACTGTAGGCATATCAGACAGATCTAACAACTTTTTCTTTAACACACGGCTCAAGCAATATCGGGTAGCTTCAACAGGTCTTCACATAGATATTATCGAATCACCAGATGGTGCACCGCTCTCTTTTTCCGGAGCAATAGGAGACTTTTATATGGGCACAGCAGTAGATAAGAAAAGTATCGCGATGGATGATGCCATTACCTTAACGCTTCAGGTTAGGGGGTTTGGTGATGGAAAATTCATTGAAGCACCGAAGCAGCCATATACTGATTTATTTGACATTTATGATCCTAACTTATTAGAAGAAAAAAGTGAAGTAATCGGAGACAGGATACAGACAACAAAGACTTATGAATATCTGATGATTCCAAAAAAGTTGGGAACTATTAAATTTAATCCGGAGCTATCTTACTATGATCTTGATAGTGCTAAATATATTACGATTTATGGCCAGCAATATCGGGTAAACGTAATTAAAGGTTCGGATCGGGAGTTGGCAGACTTAGAAAATATAGTTGTAGAATTGGTCCCTCCTCCTAAAGTCGAAGACTTATATCCTATTGATCAGCATTTTGCATATTCGTGGGGGCATTTAGGAGCAAATGGAGTACTTCTTATCGGGTTTTTGGGATTATTTGTCGCAAGGAAAGTTAAAGACAGACGAGATAATATTGATCCGGCTATTAAAAGAAATCAGCGCGCGAAGAAACTGGCAGTGTTAAAATTATCAGCAGCTAAGCTTTTCCTGGACCAAGGTGACATAAAGAACTATTATATCAGGCTACGGCAGGCATTACAAGAATATTTAGCAGATAAAACCAATCAGCCCACCGCACAGCTTTCCAAAAATGATATCATTAAACTTTTAGAAGACTTTCACCTAACCCAGCATTTAGAACCACTTCTTGTAATTTTGCAGAAAGGGGAACAAGCTATCTACGCATCTATTGCACCAGGGAAAGAATCCGAGGATTATATTAAGAGTCTTGAGATTGTAGAACAAATCGAATCCGCTCTGGATTAGAGCAAGAATAATTTGTCCAATAAAATATTGATTGTATAAGGCAGAAGATAGTCCTCCTACTATCTTTGCATCTTTTTTAATGTTACGTCATCCTATGAAAAGATCAAAAATTAAAGTCATAATTGAGCAACCTCCTTTGGGTCAAGAAGTCCTGGTATGTGGTTGGGTAAGGACTTTTCGAAATAATCAATTTATTGCCCTCAATGATGGCAGTTCAATCAAGACGCTCCAATGTGTTGTAGATTTCGAGAGTACAGATGAAAGCACACTGAAAAAAATTGCTACCGGGGCAGCACTCCGAATTAATGGAATAGTTGTAGAGTCACAGGGTAAAGGCCAGTCTGTAGAATTAAAAGTTCTTCAATTAAAGGTGGTAGGCGAAAGTGATGCCGAAAAATATCCGCTACAGCCCAAAAGACACAGCCTGGAATTTTTAAGGGAAATTGCCCATCTCAGGTTTAGGACCAATACTTTTAGTGCAGTTTTTCGCATCAGAAATGCGGCTTCTTTTGCCATACATGAGTTTTTCAATAAAAGAGGTTTTGTGTATATACACTCTCCGATTATTACTGGTTCAGATGCCGAGGGAGCGGGAGAGATGTTTCAGGTTACAACCTTGGATCTTAATGATTTGCCAAAAAATGAATTGGACCAAATTGATTTTAAAAAGGACTTTTTTGGAAAGGCGACTAATTTGACGGTTTCGGGTCAGTTAGAAGCAGAACTGGGGGCATTGGCATTAAGTGATGTATATACTTTTGGTCCTACTTTTAGAGCGGAGAATTCCAATACC
>JAJCYJ010000974.1 GCA_029262975.1 Saprospiraceae bacterium | reverse complement strand
TCAATATTTTATTAAAGATACCAGGCACACTTCCTATTACAAAGTATTATTTATACTTACAGAGATAACTGTAATTGGGATGGCTATCTCATTTCCCATTCAGGGATATGGCGCTATTTCTATTGCCTTATCTACCTTGCATGTCTTCTTGTCATATGCCTTTATTATTCGATCTATTTTAGATCTTAGAGAAACACCAAATAAAGAATGTAATTCTGAATTACTAGCCAAGACTGCTTTGTATTTTATGTTTCTCTCCACACTTGCTTTATTCGCAATGGCCCCCATAATGATGATGAATCTGAAGGCTTCTAATTTGTATTACATGGCCGTTCAGTTTTTCCTTCATTTTCAATTTAATGGCTGGTTCATATTTGGTGTCCTATCACTATTTTTCAAATTACTGGAAGAATGGAAGATCCCCGTATCCAAGACAAAATTTAAGACTTTCTATTGGACCATGTTGATATCATGCTTTCTGTCTTATGCTATGGCCGTAACCTGGTCAAATCCATCTGCCTTGCTTTTTATGTTAAACAGTATTGGTGTTCTAATTCAATTATGGGCGATATATGTATTTATACAAATTGTACAAGAAAATTATCAAGAAGTAAAATTACGACTCAATAAAAAGATATTAATTCTTTTATCTCTTTCCTTTGCATCTTTTGTTATAAAAATAGTTGTTCAATCTGCAGTCGTCATTCCCTTTATTGCCCGTATATCATATACTATAAGAAATTATGTAATTGGATTTATTCACCTGATATTATTAGGCATCATCACATTTGCAATTTTTGCATTTGCTGCAAATATCAAGTATCTCAAATTAGAAAAAAAGATGACAATTGCAGGGATCTCTATACTTGCTTCTGGCATTGTCCTCAGTGAGCTTATAATTTTTTTGCAAGGCACATTATTATGGGCATCATGGGGTTTTATGCCATTTTATTATGAACTTATCTGTATCGTCTCCGCTTTAATGCCGTTGGGGATCGTCATGATATTGATTTCTATGTATACCGGGCGACAGCTTCGTGACCAGCATGTTGCCATAAATACCGGGTAACAGAACTGCTTTCACAAGTTTTCGGACTGGATATTCTCACAGATAGAAGGGACTGATATATTGGATATTTGGTCAGTTTTATATCTTTAGGAGTCAGCAGATTGTTTATACCTTAAATGACCCATATGAAACTCTTGTACATACTTCTTTTCACAGTTGTATTCCATCACGCTTCCAATGCCCAGGACGATAAAGATTATACAGAAGCATTTAAATTAATTGAGGTGTGGTTAGAGTCTCAAAAAGATTTTGAAAAACTTCCGGGTATAAGCGCCAGTGTCATGGATGATCAAAAGATATTATGGTCTGGAGCATTTGGTTATGCCAATGTTGAATCAGAAGTGAAGTCTCAACCATCTACTTTGGGCAGTATATGTTCCATCTCCAAATTATTTACTTCCGTAGCTATCATGAAGTTATATGATGAGGGAAAGCTTCGATTAGACGACAAAGTAGATGATTTGCTCCCCTGGTATAATCTCGAACAACAATTTCCTGGCAGTGGCCCCATTACTGTCAGAACACTTCTTACACACTCTTCTGGCCTGCCCCGAGAATCAAATCATCCTTATTGGACCGGACCAGAGTTTCCATTTCCATCGAGGGAAGAAATTAAAACAGAATTGTCCAACCAGGAAACGTTATACCCTGCTTCGACCTATTTTCAATATAGCAATCTTGGCTTGACTTTACTCGGAGAAATAATAACCGAAATATCAGGAAAATCTTATGACGTATATATAAATGAAAACATATTAATGCCACTTGCTCTTACAGAAACCCGAACCGAATTACCCGCCTCTAAATATGGAACTGAATTAGCCATTGGGTATAGTGCAATGATGAGATCAGGAAATAGAGAACGGGTTAAAATGTTTCAGGCAAATGGCATTAAACCCGCCGCGGGATTTTCTTCCAATGTCCTCGATCTTGGAAAATTTGCTTCCTGGCAATTCAGACTTTATGATACAACGACAACTGAAATTCTCAAACCATCTACACTAAAATATATGCATAATATCCATTGGACAAATCCCGATTGGAACACAACATGGGGGTTGGGATTTTCTGTGTATAAAGGGTCAGACGGATCCAAATGGGTGAGTCATGGCGGTAGTTGCCCGGGTTATAGATCTACCCTTCAAATTAATCCAAAATCTAAAAGAGCACTTTCTGTCATTATTAATGCAAGTGGAACCAACCCAAATAAATATTCGCGGGGAATAAATGCCATCTTAAATAAAGTCAAAAAGAAGAAAGACGCTGAAGACAACGATGATAATCATGACTTAAATCAATACTCGGGATATTACAATGCCCAACCATGGGGAAGTGAAACATATGTCACTCCATGGGAAGGTAAAATCGCCATTATATATCTGCCTTCCGGCGATCCGGCTTCAGGCATGAGTCTATTCAAACATATCGAAGGAGATACATTTAGAAAAATCAGGGATAATGATGAATTAGGTGAAGCATTGATTTTTAGCCGGGACGACACCGGAAATGTAATTAAATACAGTCAGCACGGTAATTTTAATAGTAAAATCAACCGTTAGATTTTATAATTGATATAATTTAAACGATCGGAAATATCGGGTGCAATTCATATTTTCGCGACAGTAGGACACTGTAGATGTCAATGTTTTTTTAGCCTGGGGTAGAACGAAATAGCACCCCTGGTGAAAAGCGAGGTATTTGAAAGGAATTTTCGGCATTTTTTGCTTCTTGCAAAAATGATGTCAACTCGAAAAACGAAATTCTCAACTGCACCCGAAATATGAGTGGCGTATAGTTAAAGAATAAAAAAATGAAATACGTTCACACCAATATTATAAGTAAGGACTGGAGACGCTTAGCTGATTTTTACGTAAATGTTTTCAATTGTAGCATAGTCCCTCCACTGAGAAAGCAGTCAGGCGAATGGCTTTCTAAAGGCACGGGGGTAAATAATGCATCCCTCGAAGGAGCACACTTGAGATTACCTGGATATGGCAATCATGCACCAACTCTTGAAATTTATCAATATGGTGAAGTTTTGGATCAACCGGAAATGGAACCTAATCAACGCGGGTTTGGACATATAGCTTTTGAAGTTGGCGACGTAGAAGAAGTAGTTGCATCAATTTTAGCCCATGGTGGCACAAAAAATGGAATTATTACAAGTAAGAAAGTGGATGGTGTTGGGACCATAACATTTATTTATGCTCGCGACCCGGATGGAAATTTAATAGAGCTACAAAGTTGGTCGTGAGTTGGGTATGGTTTGGTTTTCATAGAATAAGTAGTTAGTATGTTGCGGGTTACTGGTTACCGTTTAGATAGTTACGAGTTTCGATTTGCCGGTTGGACTGAAAAGATCTATTTTCAAATTTTGAATGTTGAGCGGGGGCTTCCCTTCAGGGCGCAGGGTGCGGGAGGGACATATTTCAACTAAATTATAAAAGGGAAGAAAATTATTATGCGAAAAATTAAACTGTATGTAGCCATGAGTTTAAATGGTATGATCGCCAAAGCCGATGGCCAATTAGAATGGTTAGAAACGATGCCCAATCCGGATAATTCAGACTACGGTTTTAAAAATTTGTACGATTCAATTGACACCACCATTCAAGGATACAGCACTTATAAGTTAATCCTGGACCGTGGTATAGAGATGCCCACCAAGGATAAGACAAATTATGTCTTTACCCGGAAGACGGATATAGCTGACGAAAAATACGTGCAATTTGTAAAACAAGATCATATCAATTTTACAATAAAATTGAAACAGCAGAAAGGAAAAGACATATGGCTATTGGGAGGCGGACAAATCAACACTTTGCTGTTCAATGAGGATCTTATCGATGAAATACAAGTATTTGTAATGCCTATCGTAATTGAAACAGGTATTAAGCTTTTCGAGCATATACCTAAAGAAAAAATGATAACACTCGAAGACACTGTATCATATAAATCCGGTGTCGTAGAATTAAAATATTCAGTAAAGTCTAATTAATTGAATTAATATGTTCGCTAGGATATTAGAAAAAGCACGAAATTTTGGATTAGTCAAGCTAGTTATGGGACTGGTCCTGTTGTTGTTTCTAATTCTATATTTATTTAAAGATGAAATAAAAGAACATAAAGTTACACGGGCAAAAATGGAAATGTTCAAAAGAATGACGGATACAAAACCAGAAAATTGGGATGAGGAATTCAAACAAATTTATGATAGCATTATTGTTGATACCCAAGACTCAATAGGCCAGAGGAAATAAAGTGTAAAACCGACTCAATTGAAAGAAGAGATAATCTATAATATATTAATCTGTGGAGCTTTTGGATCAGCGGTCTTTACAATACTATTATTTGCGATAGCCTTTACTGGCATAGCTGATGCCATCAGGAATGAGGAAGGTAAATTTATAAAAAAACTTAACTATAAATCAGTCGCCGGGTTTTCGTTATTTATTACATTTTTATTCGGGCTACTTTTATGGGGCAATGCTCGATTAGAAAACATGTTAGATGCAGAATTGAATCTATACGTTCTATGGCTAAATTCCTTTGGCATATTTATGGTAATACATTTGTATGATCTTTTAATAATTGACTATTTAATCGTTATCAAGTGGCGCCCAAAGTTTTTCAATCTCCCTGAGACTGCATACTACACACAATTTAAGCCACATGTAGATGGCTTTATCAGGGGTATTCCATTTGGGATTCTTGTCAGTCTGATAGTAGCTATTATCACCACTTAGGGTTATTCAGTAGTGTGAGTATTTCAAATTTATAAGAGTATCGTTATGCATTATTCAAGCGGTCGTGGAAAGCCGCATGAAGTGGGTCGATGGGTGAACGAAATGAAGTCTTGAAAAGACCTAAGACGATAGTCTTTGATGAAGCGCCTGCCGACCTTTGGTTGGAATGGCAGTAACCAGTGTTGATGGCTGGGGTGGGATCCAGGCGGCGAGCCTGCCTGCCGTACAGGCAGGTCTTTTGGTGACCCACCAAAGGATGGCAAGCATTTTTGACGAATGAAAAAGTTACATATGTTAAAGGTGAAATTCAATTTTAATTTCTCCCTCATGCTTAATCGATACCTCTTATTCTACAATTTCTAGCTTAAAAAGGTTTATTACGGAAAAGATAGTTTAGTATATATGCTTGTTAATCAGAGTATTGTGAATATACTGATTGTCTCCGCTATTAAAGTAGAAAAGAAAAAGAAATTGTCTGAATAGACTGTTTTTATTCAAATACAAAGCTTCCAAATCTTTCAAAATCATGAAAATTGGTGCGTATCGGTTGCCATTCCCATCTTGTCTGTCCATTGTCATAATCCAATCGATACATATTAGCCCTCCATTTAGTCCCAGATACCGGAGGCACATTGGACATGGGTTTGAGTAAGGCAAAGGGTATAAAAAATTCAGCCGTCCAGTTGGTTACTACATTATCCTTTCGATGAATAAATGTAGCTCTTCTTGTCCTTCGTACTCCTTCATAATGCCAGGGCCGCCATCCAAAAAAATCTCCTTCGACATTCGGTACGAAAATGGGCAACTCATAATTAGTAGGCGATAATTCATATTCAAAATAGAACGGGTAGTTTTCGTCTGTCCAAAAAAAGACTTCCACTACATCTTCATTATACAAATCACCAAAGTCTTCGGTAATCGTTGACGTGATAAACTTGTCTTCGCAATCAAAAAGAAAGTATATGCCCGTAGCAGAATACAATATTTTCACTTTTGTATTATAAGAGATTTGATCTTTACCTCTTTGGGGAATATTAACCCAGGTGGTCTTACCCCAATGTTCAGCATCACCTAAGCCCGTTACTTCGAAATCTTCAGAATGCTTTATAATTAATGAATCCATTTGACAAATTAAAGGATTTAAAATGAAAGCAAATAGAACAATAGAAAGAACAGTTCTAATGATAATTTTACAAGTAAGTCCCATATCCAACTTTTATACAATTATAATTTAATTAATAGGTAATCGAGCAATTTTATTCTTACCGGCCATCCAGAGTATATTTCCACTTTGTCTGACGGTATAAAAACCTTCATCCGATATTTTTTGCCACGAAGTACCTCCATCCGCCGATGTTGAGATACCAGGAATTCCCACTGCTATTAAATGAGAAGGTTGCGGCCCATTCAAGAATTGGACACAAGAACGATAACCTGGCTCTTCTCCATCTGCTAATAGTTTCCAGGTGGTGCCTCCGTCATTCGTAATTGACTTATTTTGAATTGTGCTGCCTTGATTTTCCCAGTCACCGCCAAAAACAATCCCTGTCTTGTCATCAAAAAAATCACAGGAGAATATCCCCGTCATTCGTCCTCCCTGGATAATAGGCGTTTCATGTACAGTCCAGTTTTCGCCACGATCCGCACTGTGAAATACACGCGCTTTTTTACCACCTGTGACAATCCAAACATGGTCATTATAGAGGCTAATATTACTATTACTTGCAGCAAAGGCAGCCTCGCCTTCTATTGTAGGCGGCAGTCTATCACATGGGATTTTATACCAGGAATCACCCCCATCATTTGTTTTTATAATCGAGAGACATCCTGCTATAGGATCGCCCATGGCAATTCCATCTTCATCATCCCAGAATGCCATCGCATCGTAAAAGGCCAAAGCATCATGATCCGTAAAAACGATGTCCCAATTTTTTCCTTTATCGTTCGTCCTGTATAAGAGAGCCGGACTACCTACGGATAGTAGAAAAATGGCAGTATTGGTTGCCGCGATAGACCTGAATTCCAAATTGTCATGCGCTGGATGGGAGATACTGTCTATATGCCAGGTGGCACCCGCATCTTCCGTATAACCATATTGACCACCGGATCCCGCATACCATAATGTATGCTCATCAATCGCTTCAATAGCGCGTATACTGCAGTGGAATTCAAATCTCTTTAATTTAGAAGTATCAATAGAAATGGCTGATTTATTGAGCGAAGCATGCACTATCCGGGCGGGATTTTCTAAAATCTGCGAAGGACTCTTAAGATTGACAAAAAAGAGACCCAAGCAAAACAACAAACCTGATACTGCGAGAAATAGCTTCATCATCGTAATGTAAGAAAAAGATAGCGATGGGTTAAAACCCATCGATATAGAATAAACGCTCCTTCAGAGCTCGGATTTCGTTACAAATTATAAAACCCTTCGTAATCATGGCATCTTTGATTGGAGCCCCAGAGGGGCGATACATATTTGCCAGGGTCGTGAGACCCTGGATAAATAAGGTTGAAATATAAGCTCTGTAGGAGCGATAGTTTGATACAATTTATCTACCCCTTGTAGACACATGTAAAAATGAAGTGGAGTGACCCTGCACCGACGATCATTTGTTGCTAAATGTTGTCACTAATTGTTATGCACAGCATGTCTCCTTTAAGTGCCGGATCTTCTTCTTTCAGATGAATTTCCAAAATTTCTATTTCTTACGCTGATTTTGTTATTTCCAAAGCTATAACTCACATTTAATCTTATAAATCTATTACTATAATCCTGAGTTTGAAGAACTTCTACATTGTTGACAGCTGTTTTATAATCTCGATTTTTTAATGTATCAAAAATGTCATTAACATATAATGAAACTTGAAATCGATTATTACTAAAACTATGGGATATCCCGGCACTAGCGGTGTAAGCCGCATTAATATCCCTCAGATTATCCTTATAAGGAAAAGTATAAGAACCTCTTAATTGCATTCTCGTTGTACCCTTAAGAATGAATGAATTATTAGACCTAATTCCAAAGCGAAAACCATTGTTAGGAACAGCGTCTATCAAATCATTGAATTTATAATTATACTTGATAATAAGGATATTATTCTGACTTTGCCACCAGGCAATTTTGTTAAATGTATAGTTTTGCGAAAGTCCGATAGTATTGCTCGTAAAATAATTATCCCAAGTAACACGAAATAAAAGCGATTCATTTTCAGGTGAAGCAAATTGGTTAAAACCGGCATCTGTTTTGGCGTAAAATATATTAGTCGATAAAATACCTTTATGATTATAGAAAAAATCATAAGTGTAAGAGAAGGCTGGTTGTAAAAATGGATTACCTTGAATAAATGAAAATTGATCTCTATAGAACCTAAATGGATTTAGAGACCAAAAAGAGGGCCTCTGAATCCTTCGCCCTACATTCACTGAATAGCTATTATTGTCATCATGCCGATAAGAAAAGTTAAGTGTCGGAAAAAGTCTTAAATAGGATATCACAAATTCTTCCTGTGAATTTGCTTCGATACCGTCAGCATTGGTATCTTCAAGTCTTAAGCCCAGTTGTAAATCAACTTTGCTGCTAATCTTTTTGGACCCGCTCAGATAAAGAGCATTCACATTCTCTATATAATTATAATTGGTAAAGGGAACTGGGTCCGATCCTATAGCATCCAAATATTCTGTTGTATTGGTTGAACCTGATCTATTAAAGTGAATTCCATAATTATAATTAATTAAGTCTGTTGGGTGAGTAAAATCCAATTTAGCACTATAATTGTCTGTTAATTGCTCGGATATATTCCTCCCTTGATCTTCTCCTATACTACTATTGTCTTTTATAACGTCCGTATCTAAAACACGTTCTATATTGCCATCAAAATTAAAATAATCAAGATCAAATGATATATTTAACCCCTTATCACCTGGAGTAGTGATCGCATGAATATTATACGAATTATATTTATTTTTCCAATCAAAGTTACCAGAAGAGACAAACACACAATCTATGGGATTAGATTTTTGCTGAATTGTTGTAGAATTATTAGTATCCCCTCCTTGATTTCTATGTCCTCTTTCGTACTGAAAACCAATCGTAGTTTTCTTAGAAAGATTATAATCAAATGAGATTCGACCTGAAAGATTATCTCTTCTTTGATTAAATTTTTCAGTTGCTAAAACCGTATTCGATGGGTATGATAAACTTTTAAAGTCGTCCAACTCCACTTTTCCTAATACTCCATTTAGCCCAATATTTAATCTTACTTTATCTTTATTGTACATCAAACTATTACTGAATGAAGAAAGACTAAAATTGTCTCTTTTATCGTAGCCAGTTCGAATTGAATTCTTCCACTTATCCCTTACACCTGGTTTGTAAACAATATTGATTAATCCGCCACTCCCTTCTGCCGCATATTTAGCTGGAGGGTTAGTAATTATTTCTATTCTCTTAATGTCATCAGATGGAATCGAATTTAAGTAACTTACTAAATCCGGACCTGACAATTTCACAATTCGGCCTTGAACCATTATTCCAGGGCTTCCCCTACCAATGATTTCAATTGCATCATCAGTAAATACGACACCTGGTGCACTAGCGATGGCATCTAAGGCATCGCCTCCTTTAGAAGCAATACTATTTTCAACATTGTAATACATTCTATCGGATTTCAACTCTATTAATCGTTTTCTCTCTTTAATGACGACCTCTTCCAATAGTTCTGCAGAAGGACTTAGATTTACTTCGATATCAACAAGATCTTCATTTATATTTAGCGGCAATTCCCAATTTGCGTATCCAAGAAAAGTCACTTCTAGTACAAATTCACCTTCCGATACTTCTATGTAAAATGCGCCCTTTTCATCAGACACATCATATGTTATAATACTTTCTGTTGAGTCTCTGACTACTACACTCGCAAAGGAGATAGGCTCTATACCATCTTTAATTGTGCCGGATAATTTGAATTGCCCACTCAAAGAAAGTGGAATCAGATACATAAGTATGAGTAAATGGCTGTTTGATCTTCTCATTATCAATAATATATAAAAAATGCACATTTCAGCTAACAGTTTTCGATGTTCATATCAATACTGTTTTTTTGTTGCGCATAACTCAAAGGACTGCATGTGTCATCAACAATATGCAGTTCAGTTGGACGAACCCAATACCAGAGCACGTCTAAAAGGAAAGGATACGTATATTCTCATTCGAGATTGTGCTCTAAGTAGCGTCTCATCCCTTTAATTGTGTAGAAAGATATGTTTTCTTTAATGTTCAGAGATAAGATATGGATTATTTCTATCGGAGGTAGGAGGTTATTGACCAAATCTCTTTTAAAGTCTCGACTTATGACGGGTGCAGATCAGATTTTCGTTTATCGCGTTGTCATCATTATTGCCCCCTTCGACTCCACTCAGGGTGCCAACAATAATACCGCCAACTCTTTTCAATTACTTCGCTTTTCACCAGGTCCCAGGGTCTGAAGACCCGGCTATGATATATCCGTCCTTACAGGACTCTTTAGATAGCGATGGGTTAAAACCCATCGATATATAATAAACGCTCCTTCAGAGCTCGGATTTCGTTACAAATTATAAAACCCTTCGTAATCATGGCATATTTAATTGGAGCCCCAGAGGGGCGATACATATTTGCCAGGGTCGTGAGACCCTGGATAAAAAAGGTTGAAATATAAGCTCTGTAGGAGCGATAGTTTGATACAATTTATCTACCCCTTGTAGACACATGTAAAAATGAAGTGGAGTGACCCTGCACCCACTGGTCATTTGTCACTAATTGTTGTGTTTAGTTTTTTCGTCTAATAGCTTCTCGAGCCTTTTTGCTTTATCAGCCATCTGAGAATCGGTCAACCATATACCAAACTTCGTTTTTCTAAAATGAATCACGAGGCTGGCTTTTTTACAAGATTCCGCATCAGGAAAATATGGAACTCCATTTAATATCCACGTAATAATCCTTAACCAT
>JAJCYJ010000973.1 GCA_029262975.1 Saprospiraceae bacterium | reverse complement strand
AACAATAAAGAAGCGAAATCACTGAAGGCCTTTGAATACCTTAATAAATTTCGAAATAATATTCTCTCTGAAAACCTGACAAGCCAGGGACTGAAGAAGAAAGTAGATTCTAGTCTGAGCGAAAAGGCACTTAATAATCTTCTTTCTGATCTAACCCAAGACATTGAGTCTTTTCTGGTGCACCGTGAATTAAATCATCCGTCAGGTATCTACGACCGCACCAGGGTACTTGCCAATTATTATAAAAGAAACGGCAACTATAAATGTTTTGAATCCAAACTTGCGTCACTAGAAAGACTAATTAGGGATGCAAAGGAAATAGACATCTTTAAAGATTTAAAGACAGTTGAACTCAGTCACATGCATTATTTCTCTGAAATTTATCAGAAAAATCGCCGCCCAACAGACATCCTTGAAAAAGCCGAAATAAGTCGTCAAAGTTTTTCTAAAAACCTCAAGCAATTTTATGCGATAGAAGCATCAAATATCAAAATCTTGTTTGGAGAGAACTTGCAACAATCAGAAAATAAACAATATAATCTCCTGGAAAAGATTCTGGACCATCTCAGTGACTTATTAGAAAATAGAAATAAGGACAGTTTCGATTTTCTTGAAAAAACACTTTATAAAAGACATGATTCAATGTCGCTGGAAATTTCAGAGACTATTACAATTTACCTGATCAATCATTGTCTGTATGAAGCTAAGTCCGGCCATAGTGAAAAATTAAAAAACCTTTCGCAACTCTATACATTTGGTTTGAAAACCGGAATACTGCTATTTGGTGGTAAATTGTCAGAAATCCGTTTTCTTACAATCGTAGAAGTGATTGCCAAATTTGGTAAAGATCAAAAAGCCGAAATATTTATACCACAATGGATAGATCATGTTGAAACAAGAGAAAAACAAAGCGTCGAAAATGTAGCCTACGCACATTGGTACTTTGCGACAAAAAGATATGCAGATGCAATCTCAAAAATTAACCTTTTAGAAACTAAGTTAACCAATTCCAATCTCTCTTTCAGATCGCGTTGGATAAGTATTTGTTCGATGTGTGTTCTTTATCCTGGTCACGAAGGGAGAAATGAAATAACGGCTGCGGCCTATACCTTTTTCCGCAGACACCGTAACAAAGTCAACAAGGTTACTTACAAAGGATCCATGAATCTGGTTAAATTAGTAGAACATATTTGGGATGGAGCTGATGTACACGATCTCAAAGAATACATAGAGCATTCAGATTATCTTATATTTAGAACATGGGCCAATGAATATATAAATGAAAAAAGCCTGGCAATTTGATTGCCAGGCCATTTTTCCTTGGAAGATGAAAGATTAGATGCCACCTAAATCCTCACCGACAATCTTGTTGGTGCTTGTTAGAAAAGGTACGTTGTTTTTCATAGCTAAAGTATTATTGATTGAATTAATAATCCTGTTTCAATGGCTCTGAGATTCGATAATTTCATCCGATTTGGATCTTCTTTTTACTCCTTCATTACTTCACAAGTAGCGAGAATCAGGGCATAGAAATGCCAGGAAGAAACTTGTTGCATTTCTTCATTAAGCAATTGATGAAATCAAATAATCTGGAAAACTGAGCCGTTGCAGCGGGCAGACATTTTTGCATTTTGCCTGCCTTTCTGTAACATCAAATTTTAAAGAATGTCAATCTTCATTTGATCTGAAACAAAGATGAGTCTACCCACAGGGAAGGGCCTGTACTATATTTTCAACCTATAGAATTACATTATCATTCCCCATAGAAATCATAGCACTATATTATCAGAGATGAGAATTGAGAAATATATATCGTTGATTAGCAAGCTATTATACCATCAACCGACCGAGTCTGAATTTTCATAGCCATTCTTGAAAAATGACTATTTCATTCATTCTACGCCCCTTTCTTAAGCTTGAAATTTCATTGATTCCCTTCAGGGTCAGGGCGGAACAATGAAATTTCAACTAGCGGCAGTCTTGATATAGCAATTGTAATTTTAGATTTTACGAAAGGAAATGACTCGGCGTTTTACCAAATTCCTTGACAAAGCTTCTAGAAAAGTAATTAGGATCAGAAAATCCGACCTCGTAGGCAACTTCGGAGACGTTTAAATTGCCCTCCTTCAGCAGTTGCAGTGCTCTCTTAAGTCTTATTGAGCGAATGTACAAAGCCGGTGTTTTTCCAGTGAGTGCTTTTATCTTCCTATATAGTTGAGCCTGACTTAAAGTAACCTCATGACAAAGATCACTTGCATTCAGATCAGGATTACCTAATTCCCTACGAATTAAAGAATTCAGTTTTCCTATAAATTGCTCATCGAGGCTTAAGGCCTTTGGGGTTTGCTCTGGCTCATCAGACAAGTGTGAGAAGTGAGATTGCAACTGAATTCTCAATTCAATTAATTTTCTTAATCTCACTAATAATTCTTTCTTGTGAAATGGCTTCATAAGGTAAGCGTCCGCCCCAACTTCCAGACCCTGCACTTTATCGTCTACTGAGGCCTTAGCTGTCAATAAAATAATTGGGATATGACTCGTCCGTGGATCCTGCTTTAGAATTTGAGTAACTTCAAAACCATCCTTGCCAGGCATCATCACGTCACTAATGATGATATCAGGAATAATTTCAAAAGCCATATGCAAACCTTTTTTGCCATCGATAGCAATATCAACCCGGTAACTATCCTGAATACATGACTGAATATAAGTTCTGACATCAGGATTGTCTTCGATAATTAGAACCTCCTTATCTGAATTCGTCGCATTTTGATCTTCAGCAAGAATAATTTCATCTGTAGCTACTACCTCAGAATCATCCAGCGATTGTTCATATTTCTTATCAAATTTTTCAGCAGCAAATGAACCCATGGGAGCCTCATTAGTAATAGGTAAGAGGACTGTAAAAGCTGTTCCTTTATTCAATTCACTTTCTACGCTAATTGCCCCCCCCATTAACTCTATCAAATCTTTGGTAAGGGCGAGCCCAATGCCGGTGCCCTCTCCACTGCGGGTAGAAGATTCGTCCACTTGATAAAACCGGTCAAATATTCTATCAACATTCTCCGCTGATATGCCTACTCCTGAATCCTTTATTCTAATTTGTATGAATGCCCTCTCAGCTTTCTCCTCAATTCTTACAAATACAGCAACTATTCCATGTTCCTTATTGAACTTAATGGCATTAGAAACCAGGTTATAAATTATTTGTTGAATCTTCAATTCATCAAAATCCATCATTATTTCCTTCTGCTCCGAGTCAAATGTTAATCTTACAGAATGCTCATTGGACATGGAATAAAAAGATTCGATCAAGTATTGCATGTAGGCAACAATATCCGCCTGTTTTAAATTTACTTTTAAACTGCCAGCATCCAATTTTGACAGATCTAATAATTGATTGACAAGATGTAATAGGTTTTCACTATTCCGTTTTATCAATGTACGTTCTAACGACTGATTTTCAATATTGTCAGCCATCCCCATAATCACAGTTAAGGGTGTTCTGAATTCATGGGATATATAGGTGTATAATTTAGTCTTCAGTGCATCGAGATCCAATACCCTTTTTGACTCTGCAGCAGCCAGGCTTTTGTCCAGATTAATTCTGTAAATCCAATATCCAAATAGAAAAACAGACATAAGAGATAAAATAATAAACCACAATTGCAGATAGAATGGTCTCAAGACTGTCAACTTAATCGAAATTTCATTTCGAGACCAGCTGCCATTAGATGCCCTTGCTTTGATTTTTAGATCATAGTTTCCATATGGAAGCCGGCTCAGTCTTAGAGAATTGTCATCTTGCTCATTCCATTCTTTATCTTGTCCTTCTACCTTATATGCATACTTGATTTGTGCTACATCCTCATACGCCAAAAGAGCAAATTCCAATTGAAAAAATCGATCTTCAGGATTCATTCTTATATCATGAGACTGAACCAGATCTTTTGTACGGTCTACCAACTCGTTTTTATCGCCATCAAATTGTAAAAACTTAGTGATGCGAACCTGAAAATTATTATACGCTCGTTTCGGAACTATATCCCGCGGATAGAACGATGTAATACCATTTAAACCTCCAAAGTGAATCTTCCCATCCTCTTCCTGTAAATGAGACACACGATTGAATTCCTCATGGGTAATACCATCTTTTAGCAGGAAGGTATGGGTTTCATAAGTATGTTTGTCAAATTGTATAATTCCATGATCACTACTCATCCAAAGTTTACCTTGATCATCCTCATATACAGCATACAATACATTACTTGACAAGCCTTCAGAAGTTGTAAATTGTTGTATGCTATCTCTCTTTTGATCCCATCTTATCAACCCATCTCCTCCTGTCGCCAACCAAAAGATGTCATCTCCATCAAGATAAAAGTGATGGACGTTATCAGTCGGAATATAAAATGCTCCTTCTCCTCCGGACCAATATCTTGAAGTGATACCTAATTGTGTGTCCATTGTATAGAATCCCGAATTTGTAGAAAGCCAAATGGTACCATGCCAATCCTCAGCAATATCCAAAACCAGGCTATTTTTTAATTTCGTGAATCCATTGTATTTATTAAAACTACGGATTACATTATCTTTTAAATTCAAAGTCATGATTCCATTCACCTCACCTAACCATAACAGACCTTGATCATCTTCATACATCGACCAAATGCCAACATTATTACTGTCTTCTTCTTTGATTATTTCACTTTTCCAAGTATCATCATCTACTTCGAATAAGTAAGGAAAACAGCCACAATAAATACGATTCTTCTTACTCCTATTAATGGACCAGCAATTATTACCAATATTCTCTGCTAATAGATGTTCCTCTGCTTTATAATGCCCATTTCTTTCTGAGAGTTTTACAAGATCACGACCTTCTGTAGCTACTAAGAGATCATTATCAATCTTCACAATATCTCTAGTTGCCAGTCCCTTATTAAGATTTGTAGAAAATTTCAGATTCTGATAAAGACTTTTTCTAAATGAACTCTTCTGTATGTCAATTTTATAGAACCCAAAATCCCCTCCTAACCACAGGCTTCCATTTTTATCAATTAAATATCCTTTATAGCCAAGGGCTTCATCTCCATTTAATTCAGGAAAATAGTCGTTCACCTCCATCACCACTCCTCGTTCAAGTGTTAATAAAACTATTCGTCCAGTTTGAATAGCAAAAATTGTATTGCTTTTTTCAAGATAATCCCAATCATAAAAACCCATGAAGTTTTCGAATTCGTTAGCCAAATGAATACTGTCCTTTGTCATTCTCCACCGTCGACGATTGATATCAATTCTATAAAAATCACCAACACCATTGGGCCACTCTTCAAAGTAGAGCAACTCATTATTTTTTAGTAAAAAGCATCCAGATCCGAGATAACCATTATGATCATATCGTTGGAGGACCTTACCATCCAGGTCAATTTCTAAAACGACGTCCTTATAATGATCGGTAAGATTATCGGTATCATGTTGGTTATAGAAGCTGCTTTCTTGCTTTGACTTATTGGCCCAAATTGTATTGGATGAAGAAATATCTATTAGTTCAACACCTTCTTGATATGCCAACTCCACTTTTTGAAACCCCTTTTTAGGATGATAAATGTAGATAGCCGTCTTATTTTTATTTATATAAAAAACCGAACCATCTTCGCCTTTCAAAAAATGCGCATCGGATCCAGGTATATCCAGATATAATTCTTCTCCAAACTTATCTTTAAAGGAAATAATTTCTCCCGTTTCAATATGAACTAATTGGATCTTATCATTTTCCCTCTCATGGTAAAAATATATCCATAGATAACCCTCTGCGTCTTCAGTTTTAATCTCAGAGTCACCTACAGGCAAACCATCCTCTCGGGTAAAATTTTTAAATTCATAGCCGTCATACCGACTTAGACTTTGTCTTGT
>JAJCYJ010000972.1 GCA_029262975.1 Saprospiraceae bacterium | reverse complement strand
ACCCATCCTTAAAGAGAGTACTCCCAGCAGTGTAATTTCAGTGAGATGTGCTGCATATTCAAAATTAGAACTGGCGGCAGGGCCACCTTTTATGGCATCGATCCAGTCCTGATGATGACCTTTTGTAGGTGCTATTGTGGGCGCTGGCACTGTAAAGGAGTCACTCAAAGTTTCAGGAAATACAGAGGGTTTATCTGAACCACCTGTTATCATGATTCCTTTTTCGCCTATGTACATGGCTCCTCTTCCAGAATACTTGAAATCCCTGGGCAGAATGTCTGGTCGTGCAGGGCGTAATCCTCCTGAATACCAAGTTAGGTCAACAGCAGGATTTCCTTTTATCGCAGGAAATTTATAATATCCTATTTCACCAAATGGTGTAATCTGGTCGTTGTTTTGTCCTGCTGCTAACACTTCTACACTTGAAGGAGCAGGTAGATCAAGCCCCCAGGTGGCAGCGTCCATATCATGACAACCAAAATCCCCTAGGGCACCGCAGCCAAATTCCCAAAAATCGCGCCACGTAACAGGAGCATAAGCCTCATTAAACGGGCGATAAGATCGTGGTCCTATCCATAAATCCCAATTCAAATCTTTAGGTGTCGCAAAGGCCTTTGTAGGTAGTCCGTCGTATTCTTTCAACCACCTTGTGGCCGGCACCCATGAATGCACTTCCCGTACTGTTCCTATGACACCGGCTCTCAAATATTCTACGGCATTGCGAATGCTTGGAGTGCTGTGCAATTGATTGCCCATTTGAGTGGCAAGGCCAGAATCACGGGCCACTTTTTGTACCATTCTGGCTTCCCACAAATTATGAGTTAAAGGTTTCTCGCAATAGACATGTTTCCCTGCATTCATAGCAGCTAAGGATACGTATGCATGAGTGTGGTCAGGAGTTGCACATAAGATCGCATCAAGGGCTTTTTCTTCTTGTAACATGACTCGAAAATCTTCATACTCCGAAACTTTATAGTTTGGCGTATCAGCGGCATAATGTTTTTCGATCATTTCTTTCACCGGTCCTCTCCCTGCTGTAGTCTGATAATAAAAATTTGCCAGATCCCAATAAGCTGCCGGATCAGCTATAGCAGTGACTTGTACGTTCTGTGCATCTAACAACGCTTGAACATTTCTTTTCCCTCTTCCTCCGACACCGACAATGCCCACATTTACCTTATCGCTAGGTGCTGTGTATCCAGGTCCTCCCAAAACATGTCGTGGGACAATCATGATACCTGCTAGTACTGATGAGGTAGACCCTATGAAATCTCTTCTGGATACCGATTTTCTTTCTTTTTTAATTTTCTTCATGGTAAAAACAATTTACCCAAATTATTTAAATGAGTTTCAGAAATCTGCAACTTTATAAATTTTGCACCAACAAATAACGAACAACAATTTTCAATTATCAATTATCTACTGACGATCCACTTATAGCGGATGTCAGCACCTTGTACTGACGATGGCACAGCCATATCAGCATCTAAAATTTTCAATTCTCAATTCTCAATTCTCAATTCTCAATTATTCTCGCCCCTATTGCATTGTCAACCATACACTCATCTCGCCCATAGTCCTATGAGCCCATGCATAATAAGGAATGGCCGCAAAATTGGAATTGTCTGCTGCTCCTTTAATTGTTCCTATTCCTCCAAATAATTTGTCATCAAAGACATAATTGAATTGATCTTCTGTGGATAGTTTTATATTTAAAACACCGGCGGGATTATCAACTTCTTCTGCACAATAGACTATCGGGCCCCGTTCCAAAGCCATCTTTCCCTTATTAGCGTTTACAAGTTCGTGACTGATTACCTTTCTAACTGGCATATCAAAATTTATTTCAATTTTATCATTCTTATGCCAGGATATTTTTTCAATTATTGCATAACCGTTTTCGAGCACGCTATCAACAGGTTTCCCATTTAAAGTGATTTGTACATCCGGGGCTTCATCATCGATATAGCGATAAAGATCTCCTGACATTACTTCATTTCTCGACCATCCGGGGATCCTTAAATGAAAAGAAGCCGGAACATCAAGGTCATTTTCAATTGTAATTTCAACTTTTCCATCCCAGGGATAATTTGTGCGCTGCGACAATTTTAATGGATGACCAGCGAATAAAATTTCAGCCTCATTGCCTATGTATAAGTTTACAAAAACGTCATTTGCCGCTGTCGCATAAATATACCCGGGTAAGGAGGGTAAGACACGCACCACATTAACCGGACAACAAGAACAATCAAACCATGGAGACCGGCCACAAACACCTTGATTAAACTTCGCTACCCCATCTGTCTCAAGGGGATTCGGATAAAAAAATGTATTGCCCTCAAATGAAACGCCAGATAGAAAACCATTATACAAAGTGCGTTCGAAAACATCCATATATTTCACTTCACCACTTCTCAAAAACATTCTGTGATTCCAGAACATAAGGGCTATTGCTGCGCAAGTCTCGGTATAGGCTGTAGCATTAGGCAATTCATAGTCCGGTCCAAATCCTTCATGCTTAGGTTCTGCCCCTATTCCGCCTGTCAGGTATATTTTTTGATGAACGATATCTCGCCAGATTTTATCCAATGCTTCGTCATAAGCGGTTTCACCAGTCAGAGCAGCAACATCAGTTGCACCAGAATAAAAATAGCCAGCCCGAACTGCATGACCTACAGCTTCATCCTGCTCAGATAATGGCAAATGATCCTGTTGATATCTGCCTGCATGATCTCCTTCAACAAGATCATGTCCCGCGGCATTGCCCCTTTGGTCTATGAAAAATTTCGCTAAGTCCAGGTACCTCCTTTCGCCTGTCACCCTGTATAATTTTACCAGTCCTATTTCAATTTCCTGATGACCAGGCACGCCCATATTCTTGCCGGGTCCAAAAACCTGATCTATTAAATCTGCATTCTTAATAGCTATGTCCAAAAGGCTCCTCTCTCCAGTTGCCTGAAAATGCGCGACAGCAGCTTCATACATGTGCCCCACATTATATAGTTCATGGAAAGTTTTGAGATTTGT
>JAJCYJ010000971.1 GCA_029262975.1 Saprospiraceae bacterium | reverse complement strand
CAATAAAGAGTTTAGTAATCATTTCAAAGAATGGGAAGCTAAGAATGAGATCCCCCGATGGGCATGGCAAAAGATGGGTGAAATGGGATACTTAGGAATATGTCATGAAGAAGAGTTTGGTGGGTTGGAATCAGACATTTTTACAAACGTCGTTTTTAATGAAGAGTTATCCAGAACTTTAAACAGTGGGTTTGCTATTGCAGTGGCGGTACACGTCTACATGGCCACTAATCATATTTCAAAGACTGGAAATGTTTTTCAAAAAGAGAAATATCTTGGCCCAGCTATTAAAGGAGAAAAAATAGCGTGTTTAGGTATGAGTGAACCTGCCGCTGGCAGTAATGTGAAAGGACTGAGGACAACAGCTAAAGATATGGGAGATCATTATCTCGTCAACGGCTCCAAGATCTTTATTACAAATGGATATTATGGAGATTTCATGACGCTTTGTTGTAATACAGAATCAGGCATTTCTTTGCTTATTGTAGATTTAGAAAGTGCAGGTGTTACACGCAATAAATTAGAAAAAATAGGATGGCACAGCTCAGATACAGCCGAAGTATTTTTTGAAAATGTAAAAGTTCCAAAAGAAAATCTATTAGGAGAAGAAGGAAAGGGGTTCTATTATTTGTCTGAAAGTTTGCAAATGGAACGGCTCGTATTAGCGATGAATTCTATCGGATTGATGGATGGGGTTCTGGAGATAACTTATAAATATATGTCTGAACGTGAAGCATTTGGAAAGCCAATATCGAAGATGCAGGCGCTACGACACAGATTGGCCGATGTAGCCACAGAATTAGAAGCGGCGAGACAATTAGTTTATAATACTGCATGGAAATTAGAAAATGGCGTATTTGCAGTTAAAGAATGCTCTATGTGCAAATTAATTACTGCAGAACTACATAAACGACTTGTCGATGAATGTCTTCAAATGTTTGGTGGGTATGGTTACATGGAGGAATATCCAATTGCCCAGGTATATCGGGATGCACGGTGTGCCCCTATCATTGGCGGCACTTCAGAAATCATGAGAGAAATAATTGCAAAAATGACAATGGATGGAATAAGCTATCGCCAAGCTTATAATGCCTGACAAAACGGGTTGTTATAACGGCTTCTAATTAAAGCCTGGTTATATTTATTTTGCCTGTAATCATTTGTCCATCATTTTTAAAGACCCGGTACCAAACTAAACCCTCATAATTCGAAGAGCTCATATCAATTGACGTTGTACGCTGATTTATTACCTGCCGTTGGATGAGGCGTCCAGTCATAGTATAGAATTCTACTACTGTTAAATTTTCCGACCCCTCTAAATACACGATACCGGTCGTAGGATTAGGATAAATTTTTATCTCCTCAACATTCTCAATTCTTTCAACAGCCGTTGTCAAATTTTCAAAATTATCATCCAACCAATTGGTCCGTTTGGTAATCCAATCTTTTAAATATGCGATTTCATCGAAATAATCCTGTCCAACAAATTGATTGGGCCATATGTATTGACCAAGTATCGGCCATTTTGAAAAATTCCGTGGAGCAGCTTCGCGCAATAGATTTACCAGGCTATCTATTCGACTAAATATCTGAATTGTACTCAGAGGTCCTTGTCTTAAGTCACTCCACCTGTCTTTAACCTTTTGCCTGAATTGTTCATCACCCATGAGTCTATCCCACCAAACATGATTGACCCAATAATCTTCCGGGCAGATTAGGTTGAATTGATAGCCCCAGCCCGTAATGCTCGACCCGCTGCAATAATTAGCATTGCCCCATGATAAATTATGATCCCACGTAGGTCCCATTGTTAATTTGCCACCATTGGAATCTTTGTCTTTGTACATGTATGTACTTAACCTATAACCGTCAACATTTCGGGTTAATTCATTTATGATAACTGTTGAAACAAAAGATTCGACATCTATATAGGCTTCATATCCGACGATGGGATCAGTATAGTTCTCTGACATTAACACATCTTCGAATTGATCTATAAAGCCGCGAACATAATCCTTTTGTTGATCGGAGATTTCGTCTGGTTTGGGATAGTGATATAAAAACCTCGTTCTCTTATTTAAGATACTAATAGGACTATAGGAAGATTCCCATCCAATCTCATTTCCTTCTCCTTTGTCAAATTTCAAAATATACCCCCCGGTTATATCATCACCATCATTTTCATCCGGTTTCAATTTACTAACATCCACCCTGTTTTTACCTCTCTTTATTTTTTCTGTCCACAACACGACACCCAAATATTCTCCATTCAGCACAAGCTCAGCCATTCTTGTTCTGGGTGCATATGGCATTAGTTGTGCCGCCAACTGATACGCCAGTGCATTTCGGATAAGGCTTTTATCACTATATGGACTGTGAATAACCCAATCGCTCTCTTTCGGCATTCCTAACATAGAGGTGTCTAAATCAGTCCCGTCCTCATGTCGAATCTCTATCCCATATCCTTTCTTCGGAAATAGTGACTGTGAAGACTGACCTCTTAACTCAATTCCAATTAATCCCTTGAACTGAGGATCATCCACGGTGAGGCTATTGCGTTCATTATTCGGATTATCAAATACTTCCATAAGTGCGGGCACTTTAGGCTCATCCCAAATAAATGCTCCTTCCGTATCGATTCTGATTATAGGTAAATTAGAATTTATTAATTGTTGAGCAATCGAGCTATGTTGCAAGAAAATTAATAAAAAAACTAGAGTCGAATTCTTAATCATGGGTGTGTTTATGCGAAGATGCTCAATTATCAATGAACATAAATATAATAAACAATTGAAATGAATGACATGTATTATGACATCCGGTTGTTAAAGTTCAATCTAAATCGACACATTATTCTCTTGAATACTTAAGACAGAGATTCTTTACCTGCGAAGCAAAGTATGATTTAACTTGCGACAATTATATTTATGGTCTTTTCTATAATTTCTTAATACCAATTCGACTATGGAAACTATTCTTATTCTTACGGGGGACGGAGGTGAAAGTTATGAGACTCTTTACGCTAAGCATCGATTTGAAGAAGCAGGAATAACGGCTGTGATAGCGGCTCCTAGTAAAAAAATGCTAAATCTGGTTATTCACGATTTTGAACCAGGATGGGACACATATGTAGAAAGAAAAGGATATTATGTTCATTCAGATCTGTCATTAGATCAAGTCCGTCCAGAAGAATATGATGCTATCCTGCTGATCGGTGGAAGGGCTCCGGAGTTTCTCAGAAATGATCCCCGTGTCATTTCCATTGTTCGACACTTTGATAAAAAGAATAAATTCATCTTCGCAATCTGTCACGGTATTCAGATTTTAGTAACCGCGGGACTGGTAAAAGATAAAAATATTACTTGTTATGAGCATGTCAGATTTGAAGTTGAATCTTGCGGAGGTACGTTTATTGGTAAAGATCAGGCCGTTAGAGACGGTAAGATAGTAACTGGACAGACCTGGCAATCTCACCCTGAGTTTTACCGTCTTGTCTTTCAGTGTATCCAGGAATAGTCGAAGTTAAAACTTAATAAAAAGAATAGATTTTGGATTTATAAAGTTTCAATTTTTCATTTTTTGAAATTTACTATAAGTTAATGATCTCCATAACCATTCTAAAGGTCCAAATTTAAACTTTTCCAACCACGGTTTAGACCATAGTAGTTGCAACATCCAGACGACAATGACGATTAAAATCTGAATCGTTCTGTCTAAGGTACCAAAGAGACTAAATCCAATTCCCCAAAAAATAAACACACCTATAATCGACTGAGCGATATAGTTAGTGAATGCCATTTGTCCTACAGCTGCTAAAGACTTTTTAAGTGAAGCGAAAGATTCGGATTTTGTGAATAGCATGACGCCACAGATATAACCAAAACTTACTCCGAGGCTTCCCCAGTAATTAAACTGTGATCCAAAAAACATGGAGTACTCATAAGACCAGTCCATTTTAAAATTTTGGTAAACCCCAAAAATTACAAGCGGAAATCCTATTGTGAAGCCATAAATCATTCCTTTCTTATAAAAGCTAATACTCCGTTCAGCTGATAACACACCAGTTTTATACAATGCCATGCCGATCAACATCAATCCGGATGCACGCCATAAAAAGAGTATGAGAAAGACCATCGTTTCCAAAAAGACCGCACTGTGAGAATTGTGTGCAACTTGCTCTCCTAAGGAACCTGTCACAGCAGCTATTTCTTCCTGGATAAATACTTGATCAGGCAACCAGTCTTTTGAAGCTTCAGCCACAGCTTCAGACGGCCAATTCGCCATAGAAGCTCCGAATAATAGATATATTAAAGTATGTATTGAAATCAGAATTAAACCAGTAATTATTAATGATTTTGGGCGAAGATTTCGAAACGGATATACGATCATTGCACAAATAGCATAAGCTACCAGGATGTCTCCATGCCAAATCAAATGAGCATGTATGAGTCCGAAAACTAATAGCCAAAACGATCTTTTATAATGCAGTCCTGCGGGCTTTCCTGTTTGTTCTTTTGCCTTTTGTGTAACCAGGATAATTCCAGCTCCAAAAAGAACAGAAAAGATAGCCATCATTTTAGAGTCTGCAAAAACATTAGACAATATCCAGACCCATTTATTCAAGCCGGTC
>JAJCYJ010000970.1 GCA_029262975.1 Saprospiraceae bacterium | reverse complement strand
GCGGGCTATGCTGATTTCGGATTTCAGGGGAGCAAAATAATGAAGACCCCGAACCTGGATAAGCTGGCGAAGCAAGGCGTACAATTTGCCCAGGGTTATGTGTCAGATCCGACTTGTGGCCCATCCAGGGCTGGCATAATTACTGGAAAGTACCAACAGCGATTTGGATTTGAAGAGAACAATGTCCCTGGATTCATGAGTGCTGTATCTGCTGCAGATGGACCTGAAATGGGTATACCTGTAGAAGAAAAAACGATAGGAGATTATCTTCAATCTATCGGATACAAAACTGCATTTTATGGTAAATGGCATGTGGGTGGGGCAGATCGATTTCACCCAAATAACAGGGGATTTGATGAATTCTACGGTTTTAGAGGGGGAGCGCGAAGCTATTTCGCATATCCCAATGAACCACAAGAAGCACTTAATAAGATGGAACGCAATTTTAAAAACTATGAAGAACCAAATGGATATTTGACCGATGCCTTAGCTGATGAAGCTGTGCATTTTATAGAAGAAAATCGAAACGAACCATTTTTTGCATTTGTGTCATTCAACGCAGTACACACACCTATGGATGCTACTCCAGAGGATTTAGAACAATTTCCAAATCTGTCAGGCAATCGAAGAATAGTAGCAGCAATGACTCTGGCATTGGATCGTGCATGTGGAAAAATTTTGGACAAATTATCAGAATTGGGATTGGACGAAAATACAATCATAGTTTTCACTAATGACAACGGTGGTCCCACCGATAAAAATGCTTCCAGCAACTATCCATTAAGTGGTACCAAATCCAATCATCTGGAGGGAGGCATTCGCGTTCCTTTCTTAATGCGATGGCCTGAAAAAATAAAATCAAATTCTAATTATCATTACCCTATAAGCACCTTGGATTTACTGCCTACTTTTTTTGCAGCCGGAGGCGGGGATGCGGATACGATCCTGGATATTGATGGTGTCAATCTCATGCCATACATTGATGGAACTAAAAAAGAACGACCGCATCAAAGATTGTTTTGGAAGAAGCAGGCACGCGCTGCGATGAGGGATGGAGATTGGAAGTTAATTCGATTTCCAGATCGCCCTGCTGAACTCTATAACATTCCTGAAGACCCTCGTGAGCTAAATAATTTAGCCGATATTTATCCTGAAAAAGTAAAGAAAATGTACAAGCTGATTTTTCAATGGGAATCAACCCTTGAACGACCAAGATGGCTACTTAAGAGAAAATTTGAAAATGTAGATATTGACCGAATGGACCTATATAGGGATCAGTCGAAGTATTTCCAGAAAGAAAGAAACTAGAAATCAAATATAGCGGATCAGAATATTGACTGCAAATCACACGCTAATTTTAAGTGTTGTATAATGAGATGGGCAATAATTCATTTCCGTTAAATGGAAACAACTTGATGAATTAATTTATTTGCTAAATGGGGAAGATCATTCATATCAATTATTTGCATTAGAACAAATCTTAAAAAGGAATAATTACGAGCCTGAAACTGTCGAAACGGTTGTTGCTGCAATTGAGAATAAACCACAACTTATAATGACGGAGCTTCAATATTTGGAAGCAGCACCTACTTGTATTTTTCAATCTTCAATAAAACATCTGTTAATTACACCGAGACTTAAAGTTCATGTAAATTGTCTTGATGCTATTCTTTAGACGAATCACGAACTACGACAAGTTTTTTATGACGACTTAGATATTTTCACCTGCATTCTTTTCAGGAAATCAATCTATTTATCCAAATTTTGGTAAGCCAAAAAGCCGTTTCCCCTATAATCATTCAAGCGTTAATATTGCATTTAGACAATGATAATTTTTTTAGAACGCGCAGGGTTTATTGGTTTTTACAAGAACTATCACTTTCGAAGACCAAGAGAGCAATTTGAAAGTATTTGTAGCAATGAATGAAAGTCGATTATGATGTCTAAGTATATTAGGTAAGATAATGTAAGAATCGGGTAAAATTCATTTATTGCAGGGCCTGATAATTGACTTCTTTTATTGATGCAACCATGATTAGTGAAATGAGTTAATTGAGGCGAAAAGTTTAAGTCGAACGAGGAATAGGAAATATGTTAAATAGTAATCAGAAAATTAGTCCTTTTGCAAGATTAAAATCAATCAATATTGGTGATTGTAAATGGACAAATGGCTTTTGGGCAAAGAAGTTCAAGGTATGTGAAAAGTCTATGTTGCCTTATATGGGTAAACTTTTGTGTGGTGATGCAGGTCATGCATTGAATAATTTTAAAATAGCCGCAGGTTTAAAAAAAGGCGAACATAAAGGTATGTTCTGGCACGATGGCGATTTTTATAAATGGATGGAAGCAGCCGTGTATGTATATGCTCAGAATGGTGATAAAAAAATTATCAAACAACTGGATGATCATATTGGCATTATTGCCAAAGCACAAATGGAGGATGGGTATCTGCAAACTCAAATTCAACTGCGACCTGACGTTGACCGATATGAAAATCGCAAATACCATGAGATGTACAATACCGGGCATCTGCTCATTAGTGCATGTGTACATTTCAGAGTTACCGGTCAATCCAATTTTCTTGATATAGCTGTCCGACACGCAGACTTATTGTACACGATATTTTACCCCGAGACAAAACAGTTTGGAAGATTTGGTTTTAACCAAACTCAAATTATGGGCTTAGTCGAATTATATCGGGTGACCAAAGAAAAAAAATATCTTGAGTTAGCAGAAAGATTTATTAATCGCAGAGGTAAATTTGAAGTTGCACACCACACAACTACGGAAGGGTATCCGATCGGGGATATGGTGCAAGAACGTATTCCACTTCGAGAAGCCAATGAAGCCGCAGGTCATGCGGTCCTGGCACTTTATTATTACGCAGGTGCCACTGATGTTTATGCCGAAACGGGTGAAAAGGCATTAAAAAATGCACTTGACCGGATGTGGGAAAGCGTAACCCAAAAGAAAATGTATGTGACTGGTGCAGTCGGACAAACCCACTATGGAGCTTCATCTAACCGTGACAAAATCGAAGAAGGTTTTATAGACGATTATATGATGCCTAATTTGACAGCCTACAACGAGACTTGTGCCAACCTGTGCAACGCGATGTTCAGTTATCGAATGTTAGGTATTAAAGGTGAATCCAAATATGCGGACATCATAGAATTAGTATTATTCAATAGTGGTTTGTCAGGGATTAGTATTGAAGGAAAAAATTATTTCTATGCTAATCCGCTGCGTATGATTCATAATTCCAGAGCTTATGATGCACATGACAACGCTACCGAAACACCCAACCGGGAGCCATATCTTGAATGTTTTTGCTGCCCTCCTAATTTGGTCAGAACCATTGCAAAAGTGTCCACGTGGGCATACAGTTTGACAAAAAAAGGATTGGTCGTTAATCTTTATGGAGGCAATAAATTATCAACGAAGTTGCTTGATGGTTCT
>JAJCYJ010000969.1 GCA_029262975.1 Saprospiraceae bacterium | reverse complement strand
TAATCAAGCCGGAGTGGATGCGGCACTTATATCCGCATACTCAATGCTTGATGGATGGGCAGAATCATGGGGTTCAGTATCTTCTCCATGGCCTGCATCAGGAAGTAATTGGATCTGGGGAAGTGTCATGTCTGATGATGCCCACAAAGGCTCAGAGGCTGGTGATCAAGGTCAGTCAGAAGAAATAGAATTATTTCAATGGCAGCCAGGTAACAGTTATTTTAATGACAAATTTAAAATTATTTATGAGGGAATTGCTCGTGTAAATGCGACGATCAACCTCATGAATGGTGTAGAAGGCCTTGATGGCAGTTTCACTTCCAGAATCATGGGAGAGGCACAATTCTTACGTGGACATTATCACTTCGAGGGATATAAAATGTGGAAGAATGTACCTTACTATGCAGAGGATGATGTAGACTTCAGAAAGCCGAATACAGCTGATATTATGCCAAATATCATCGCTGACTTTCAAGCTGCTGTGGCCGCATTGCCTGTAAATCAAGGACAAGTTGGTAGAGCTACAAAAGGTGCTGCACAAGCATACCTCGGAAAGGCTTATCTCTATTCAGGAGATTTTGGCAATGCTAAATCTCAATTGGATGCTGTTGTCAATAGTGGTGTATATTCCTTAAGCCCTTGCTTTAAAGATATCTTCTCTACAGCAAATGAAAATGGATCAGAGCATATATTCTCTATCCAGGCTTCTGTTAATGACGGAACTTCTGAAGGTCAAAACGGAAACTTTGGTGATCGTCTTAACTTTCCTCATGGAGGTAGTCCTTTTGGATGTTGTGGTTTCCACCAGCCTACTCAGAATCTTGTGAATGCATATAGAGTCGATGCGGCTGGACTTCCCCTTATTACGACATTTAATGATCAGGATGTAGCAGATGGTGATGCTGTTGATCCAAGATTAGATATAACTGTCGGACGTGACGGAATACCTTATTTCGGTTTTGGCACACATGATCCTTCGTGGATCAGAGCAAGATCTTTCTCAGGTCCATTTAGTCCTAAGAAGTTTGCATACGAACCTGGACAAGAGAGTTCTGTGGGTTGGGTAAATACGCAGCTAAGCCCTGTAAATATGCCAATTATTCGATATGCTGATGTGCTGCTTATGTTGGCAGAAGCAGAAGTAGAAGTTGGGTCTTTAGAGCGTGCCAGAGAATTAGTGAATTTGGTGAGAGCTAGAGCAGCAGGATGTGCACAACTTCCTGATGGAAGTCTTGGACCGATTGATCAGGGAGCAGCAAATTATGCTATTGGTACCTATGATGCGGCCTGGACTGATAAGAATGCAGCGAGAGATGCCGTCAGAATGGAGCGCAGATTAGAGTTGGCTCTTGAAGGACACAGATTCTTCGATCTTAGAAGATGGGGCATTGCTGAGCAGGTGATGAATAAATACCTTGATGAAGAAGCGCCAAAGAGATCAGCATATTTGACTAACGCAGGTAGATATCAGTCTCCAAAGAATGATCTTTATCCTATTCCTACTCCTCAGATCGAGTTGAGTAAGATAGATGGAACTGCACAATTAGTGCAGAATCCTGGATTCTAATAATAAAGTTTGATAAATGATACGAGGGAGCACTTTACAACAAGTGTTCCCTTTTTTTCTTATACAAGTCTTTTAGCGACATTTGTCCAATCATTATACCTTTGGTGTCATGCCTGAATGGATAAAATATATCATATCGGTAGCCTTCCTTGTACTTGTGGTAAAGTGCCAGGATACAAAAGAATCAATATCCGAATCTGGTATTAATTCTGCTGGCCTATTCTCATACATTGATTCTTCATATAGCGGAGTTGGTTTTGTTAACAGGGTTCAGGATGGCACAGACTTTAATGTGTTATCCTATCGCAATTTTTATAACGGAGGTGGTGTAGCGATTGGAGATGTTAATAACGATGGCCTTGACGATATATACTTCACGGCTAATATGGAGGCCAATAAACTCTATCTGAATCAGGGAGATTTTAAATTTAAGGATATAACTATTCAAGCCGGAGTAAAAGGACAAAGGGGATGGAGTACCGGTGTCTCTATGGTCGATATCAACGCGGATGGTTTTCTTGATATATATGTATCCAATTCTGGAGATGTAGCCGGAGACAATCGAAAAAATGAGTTGTTTATCAACAATGGCGATGAGACCTTTACAGAAAGCGCAGAAGTATTCAATCTTGATAACCCGGGATATTCTACCCACGCAAGTTTCTTTGACTATGACAATGATGGAGATCTGGATTGTTACATTCTCAACAATAGTTTTAAGGATCCCAGCCGAATCGATATTTACAGTCGGACAAGGGAAGAAGATGACTTATTAGGAGGAGATAAATTAATGCGTAATGATGGTACCTCCTTTACTGATGTGACTAAAGAAGCGGGTATATTCAGTAGCGCAATAGGCTTCGGTCTGGGTGTATCAGTTGGGGATGTAAATAATGATCACTGGCCGGATATTTATATCAGCAATGATTTTTGGGAAAGGGATTATCTCTACATCAATAATGGCGACGGTACATTCAATGAAGAACTTTCAGAACGGCTAAGTATTTGTTCTGTTTCGAGTATGGGTGCAGATATCGGAGATATCAACAATGACGGACAACAAGATATCTTTAGTACGGACATGCTGGCTGCGGATAACTATCGGCTAAAGGCCATGACAATGTTTGACCCGTTTCATCTTGAAGATTTAAAATTCAGGTCCAGTTATCACTACCAAATCCTGCAAAACTGTCTCCAGGTAAATACAGGGGACGGAATATTCAGAGAGATGGCCTCATTAAGCGGAGTAGCGGCAACAGACTGGAGTTGGGGAGCCTTACTTTTTGATTTTGATAATGATGGTTGGAAAGATATCTATGTCTGCAATGGCATCT
>JAJCYJ010000968.1 GCA_029262975.1 Saprospiraceae bacterium | reverse complement strand
TTTCAAATGCATTTCAAAATACACCGAATCTTGTTTTGGCTTCCGTACTTGGACATTTCAACCCTGATATTCAATTATTTGATCCAGTTACAGGATGTAATCCTTACTTTAAGCAACATGCTAAAACAGCCTACACCAATTTTGTTGCAAAACCAGACAGGACCATTCGCCTATTTAGTTTGACTGAAAGAACCACCGACAAACAAGAATTAGCATTTGCATTAAAGTTGGCGGAAGTAGGCGATCCGGGCTCCACAGCCTCTTTGTTGGAAAGGAGTAGTCCTCTTGAAAGAATTAATTATAGAGGAAACATTGAGTCGTTTGTTCATTACAATTTGGATCAATTGTTAGATGAAGATTTAGCTCTGAATGACATATTTAAAGATAAGTATGTACTGTTAGGTTATTTGGGAGATGATGAATGGAATCTTTCAAGTCGCGACAAATTTTATACACCGCTCAATGATAAAATAGCTGTCAAGTCCTTGCCGGATATGTATGGTCTGTTAATTCATGCCAATATTCTGTCTATGCTTCTTGACAAATCTTTTATAACAGAAGTACCAAATTGGATAAACCGATTGTTAGAAATTTTAATTGTAATGTTCTGTGTAGCATTAATTAGAATGGATTATATATCATTCAAATCCACCTATTGGATTGTCATACGAGTACTGCAAATCTTGATTTTTATCTTGTTGTTTTACCTGGTCGCAGGCGTCTTTTATTTATTTAGTATTCGACTAAATCTGACCATAGGAATAATAGGTGCATTGATGGCCTGGGATGCTGTAGATTTTTATGAAAACTTACTGCTCCCCTGGTTGAAAAAAAACCTGACCAAGTTATCCAGAATACCAAATATTGATAAAACTGAAATTTTACTAAAATGAAAAATATACTTGCGCTGTTTTCTTTTTTCCTGGCTTTAGCAGTAGTTCCATATTCTATGGCCGCCCAGGAGTCGAAGATTATTGTACTTAGTTGCACTGGGCTGGCTAATTTTTCAGCTGCGGATGGAGATGAAGAAATTAAATTATTTCCGGGCATCAGCCTGCCTTTGACGGGATCTGTACTCGTTCAGGATGGTGCCAGGGCGAGAATAATCGTAAATGAGAAATCAGTGTTACTTACTGGCCCCGGAAGGTATAAACTTGCAGATATTCACGAAGCAAACACAAAAAAATCGATGAGTTTTTCAGCTCGATTCTGGAAGTTTGTAGTCTCAGGAATGGGTAGTACGGAAGATAAAAAAGATCTTGTCAAATATCATCGGGAGTTCATGAAAAGTCACGGGGGTATCAAAGGGTTTACAGAAGTAGATAGTAGTATTGTGTTGTCTGCATTAGTCCGAGGCAACATTGCTTCAGACTCTGTAGTTTTTTCCTGGACGACAGATAATTATAAAGGACCTTGTCAATTTAGAATACTGGATGACAAAAGGAACGAAGTTTTTTCTGATTATTCTGAGAATAGAAGTAAGAATATTAATTTGAACCGGATGGGTCTGAGTTTTGGTGGAAAGTATTTTTGGGCTGTTTCTTATAAAAATGATAGTAAAACATATAATTCTGAATTAGAATTTCAATATGTGCCTCATAAACAGTCGATTATTGTTGAAAAGCTTTTGTATTTAGAAGATTATATAAATGCTAATGCGAACGAAAAGACCTGGATGAAGGCTGTCATTTTAGAAATGGAAGGCTATTTTTATGAATCTGACCAAATTTATAAGAGACTTCTGAAGGAGGATGGGAACAATGTCTTTTTAAAAAAGAATTATGCCTTGTTCTTATGCCGACAAAATAGATTGAAAGACGCTTCTGACACAGTGTTATTCAAATAATTGAAATACCATTTAGAAATATCCCAAAGTTTAGATTTGATTTATAATCAATAGAAAACTTAATCAATTAGAATTTATTACTTAATCAAACGTACGAACATGAAATATTTTACTCGAACCCTGATTGTTGCCATGGTGCTGCTCTTTTCTGCTTCTATGGTCTATAGTCAATTTTTACCTCCGCGCTGTCCTGGTGACGAGGCTTGTAACTCTGGTGGTGGTACCAATGACGATCCCATTGTTGTCGATTGGCCACCTTTTGGTAATATTGCCAACGTCACCAACTTCATTAAATGGCAGTATAAATCTGGAGCCACATCTTATACCCTGGATATTTTCAACAGTGATGGATCCCAGGTTTTATACAGTGAGACAACTACTTCGAACGGTTTAAAACTAATTTTGCCTGATTTAGGATTAGAAGTAGGTACTGAATATGTGATAGTAATACGGTCGGATAATAATAAGGTTACCAATCTGCATCGATTTGTCCTTAAAGACAAATCAGACCTGGATGCTGTATTAGCCGAATTAGAGAATGATCAAATCTATAATTCAATATATGGCATTGATAAAGCACTGAGAAAGGCTGACTTTCTTTATGAGAATGGTTGGAATCTCGCCGCTGCAAAAGCCCACAATATCAATGTCCTTTCTAATAGTGCTATGGACATTATGAAAATTATCAACTCATTTGAGGCATTGAGATTAAAATTATATCCATTGGATTAATAATCAATACATCATGGAAGGTGCTCTTTGCAGCACCTCCATTTTTCAAATGTACAGGTTGACCTTATAGTCAAGAGTAAGCCAGAGCATAAATGGCTAGCGGTATTTTTGCCAAATTAATACGCACTTGAACAAGTCTCAGAGCTGTTATAGCAACTTATAATCCTTACCAGACTTTATTGTTTCTTCTAATTACTAAGTTATGAAATCATATTCTATACTATTCGTTCTACAATTTTTTTGTTTATCCCTTTTTTCTATTATTCAATTGCCTTCAGATCATGTTGATACTTTAAGCGCGCAGCAAGTCGCAGAAGAAGTATTGAATAATCTTAAGGCTGCCAATGGCATTCTTTCGACAGAAAGTCCATCAATTTCTGTTGAACAATTTAATGGTGGAGTTAAGATTGCAAAAATGGATTTTGCTAATGGTAAAATATTGTTAGATAAGCGTACTTATGATCATTGTAAAAGTACATCAGCCGGACATCAGAATGCGCTTTCCTTCATTATAGGACATGAATTGGGTCATTTTATTCATGCCCATCGACAGACAATTCATGAAGTATCCAGTTCGAGTTCGCGACAGGCGGCAAGCGTTTTCGCCGCTGGACCCCGGAATACTGTGAATGATACGCTCCAACAAAGATTTTCAAATGCTCTTAGGGAGTACAGGGGAACATATGAAGAGGCCGAAGCAGACCTGGCAGGTGCCTTTTTAGGTTATTTGGCTGGTTATAAACCCATGCAAGCAGGGGAAGAGTTGTTAAGAAAACTGTACGATGATCCTATCGGAGGTTTAAAAGATACTACAGGGGGATATCCTAGTATTGATGAGCGAATTGGCATAGTTCGAAAGACGGCTGAGGATTTGACCAAGTTAACCCCCCTTTTTGAAACTGCAAAATATCTCACAGCCATTGGACAATATGGAGATGCGGCTCCATTACTGGAAGAAGTATCCAGGAAATTTAAAAGTCGTGAAATTTTTAACAATATTGGTGTCCTGCACATTTTAGGTTGCCTCGAAAATATTAGGGATCCATCAGCCACTATTTCGAAGTACAAATTTCCCATTGTTTTTGATTCTGATTTCAGGGCACCGCATCATCAATTCATTGAAGGAATGCTTAGTGAAACCATACTTTTAGATGATCATTTTGGTGTACGATTTATAGAACCATGTAGGAAGTCAGAGCTTCAGGAGAGCCTCGAAGTAGCTGAAGAATATTTTAGGAAAGCGCTGATTTTGGATAATAATTATGAGAAAGG
>JAJCYJ010000967.1 GCA_029262975.1 Saprospiraceae bacterium | reverse complement strand
AGATACTCTTCTAAAACTATGGTGTCAATCGTAGGTCTTGTGTTATGAACAAGCTACCTTTTTTTGTTCAACGGCTCGGCGGTATGTGAAGGGCGATGCGAATGCGAGGCTGGCAACATCACCGCCTATTAAGCTTCGTTCTAATCTGTATATATGTATATTCGAGTTTTTTTCTACCTAAAACCCATAAACACTTACTAACCATGGGCCTATCTATAGACTTAGTTATTAGCCTTACCAAAAAGAGGAAGTTTAATTCTTTTCGCCATAGTTGCAATTTCACTCTTGTATTTTTTCTCAAATTGTTCAAATCTTAAGAGTGTTATAAAGATATCAGACACTAAGTCCAAAGCCAATCTTTGAAAATCAGAAGTTCGTCTGGAAGGCACTTCTTCCTTGGGTGAATAACCCCTTCTATTTTTGGTTGGAATGTGATTATCAGCTGAGATATGGCCGAGTAATCTTCCTCGATGAACTATTGGACAAACGAGCCAACTACCCTCGGGATCCTTATTTAGAACTTTGGTGTTATGGTCTATAATGCCCATAATTGACATGTCATAATACATCGTAAAGGGCTTTGTTGAGGATACGGCCTTTAGGTGACTAACATAGGGATCGGAAGCAATGGTTCTTATTCCAACATAGTGATTTTCACTATCAGTATTTGGATATTTCGCTCTCTCAGAACTTAGAGATTGTGTACAGCAAAAATATTCTCCAGAATTATCCTCATGAAGTTGCCAAAGTCTGATTCTTCCAATCTTGCAAAAGTCTCCAGTGAGTAATTCAAAAATCCGATCAATTCTTTTATTTCTGAAGTCTTTGTCAAAAAGATGTTTTGTAGTCCATACTTTTGGACCAAGGGCTTTATTCAATTCTTTCAAGAATAAATATGATATTCTCTTCTTGAATTGTTGTTCTGTATCCCTATCAACCGAATTTGTTATTAGGTGGGCTCGTATTGAAATTTCATTCAAGGCGGGCTTAATTAGAATATTGTCCTTTTGAGACCAAATAACTAGAATCGAAGAAATATTACCATTGACCTTAATTGGTATTGCGGCAACTGGTCCAGAAATATTAAAATACTTCACTCCATTTTGTGCTAGATATTTCGGCTCTTTGTCATTGGTATTATCTAAGAGTCTTTTTTGCTTTTTTAAAGCTGAAGTAACTAAGCTGGGATCATTAAATTTATAATAGAATCTACGAGGAGTTAAGTTAGCAATATCATGAAAAGCCTCTATGATTCCATCAAGATGATCAATCTTGTACAATAGGTATTGCAATTCCAACCGAGCAAGCTCACGACTCAAATTCATTAGCTTGCAGAATTCGCTCATCTTGGCAAGGAAAGGCTCAATTGAATTGGTTAGAGATTGCCGATGCTTATACTCAACATACGTAGCCGCCGCTGCAATACTCGATTTCTTTGCAGCCACGAGATGTCCAGCTGTATATGCATCAACATGACTAGACTCAAGTACTAGTACACCTATCCTCTGTCCATCTGCTCGTATTTGATAAGCCAGGACACTTTTACATTTAGAAAATTCAGCTTTATAGCTATTAAGAAAAAGGGGGAATTCCGCAGAGTCTTGATCACTCGAATGTGTTCCGACATTACCATCATAGGCATACTGCGGAAAATCTTCTTCAAGTAGAAAGAATTGTCCTATAAATGAATTTATCACTACCAATTTGCCAGTAAAGTCAGTGTGATCTTCATCATAGTTTCCAAGATCCAGCGCTCGGTCGCCAGCCTGTTGGAATTTACAAACTTCCCTTAGTTCGTGACGGTTAAGGTCAGAAGTGTATGCAATATAACCTCCCATAGATCCCGTAGCCAGGACTAATTCCTTTATAATATCTAAACAGGCATCCTTGAGAAAAAATGTGGGGGATTTGACCATCGTTATTTTCGTATCAACCAAATTTTTGGAAGAAACACGACCCGATATGTTTGTTAATGTGGAAACAACTGCTTCCGTTTTCCAATTGTCTGATTCAATATTCGGTTTTAAACACTTTATTGTTTCTATATTATAACTATCTCTAAGAAAATCCACATGTACTGATGCACTTTCATCTCCTATCACGATTGCATAGTGAGGTCCAAAACCCTCTTTATGGATGCTTTTTAAATTGTCCATAAGTGAGATTAAATCGGGATCAGTAATTGAGCTTCCTACGAATAAAAAAGTATTAAACATTAGTAAATGACTTATGCATGCGTTTAATTCGGCATTCTCGTAAATGATCTTTCTGTAATCCCTCTTGCTGAGAATAGCATCTTCTAAATGAGCATCTCCGTGCGTCTTGAGTATAATAAAATTATCACTCTTAAGGTGAGAATACAATGCACTGGAATTTTTCCATGTCAAAGGACTTGTTGAAATACCATACGCCTTTTCAAGCAGACTGTCATAGTTAGTGGTAATTGCCATTTTAAATGGAATCCGAGCTATCGCCTGATGTATTGCTGTGGGTTTTGCATTCTTACGCCCATAGATTTTACTTATGTATTTAAGAATTTTAGCATCTTTCTCATGTCTCTGCATATACTGAGCACATGTAACGTAATCTTGAAAATCAAGTTTTCTTCGTATATAATTATACTGCTCATCAGAAAAGACGGTATGCTGATACTCCTTAAGTAAATCTTGAAGGAATGTACCCCACAATGGCATGGATGAATCGTAAGAAGCACCTGCCCCAACGTAGATAATTGCAGAATTATTTGCTATTGCATCAAGGAGGTTACCAATATCTCCCAATTCTATATTCTGTAAAAGTTGATTCATCAGGCCAATTTATTAGATCAATGAAGCTTAACTATGTTACATACGCAACAATTCAATATGCATCTGGCGCTTTTTTACCGCCTAACTTTTTCCCTCATTTTCAATATCCCCATTAAACATCCTATCGTAGATGATTACAAACGGCTACAAACGATTATAACCGTTTATAATCGCTTATTTGGGTCACGCGATTTCAAGATTTATCCATTCCTATGTTTTAGGATTAGTTCCTATCGCTTACTTGCTTAAGTAATCTCAGGGTAGTAAAGTTATTCATCTTCTGGATAAATATTCATCCTTCTAAGTAATATTGATAAATATCCTTATTTATAAGTATTGTTTTAAAGATATTGATCTTAAACTTCACCCATAATGCATATTACAGGCCATTCACCCCTTTTTATCGGATGACTGAGTTACTTTATGACTGAGTGAACTGTTCACAGCGAATGGACTAAATGTCCATTCAACGAAAAGACTGAGTGCACTGTGAAACAGCGAATGGACTAAATGTCCATTCAACGAAGAAACCGCGGCTTCCATGCCGCGGCTTACAGAAAGCTGATTATATGAAGACAAACATGACTTCAATACCACGGCGAGCAGGATGTTGTTGAAATATGGGAACCCTACCGAAGACAGATAAGGACGGAGGCACAGCCTACGCCTAACATTAGGTACGTGCTTGTACAATATATGGAGCGTAGGTTGTACCTACGCTCAGCGGTTAAAGAGCAGACGTGACTTCAATACCTCGGCGTGCTGGAATTTATCCATTTACTTTTCCTGACTTTTTATTTTTAAGGATTATGATAATTGAAATTAATAACAGCAAACAAAAAACAATGAAACTATCTCCAATAATTGAATATATAGTAATAATACCTTTTGTCGGCAGTTGCGTTATCAGTACTTTACCATTATCTGTAAAATGGTCCATTTGGCTTATCACTTTTCCGGTATAGTCTGTTCCGACCGATAAGCCGTTGCTCGTTTGTCGAATGAAATTAAACCCTTGTTCTATGGCTCTAAACTTAGCCATGTCAGTGTGCATCGGGTTAATTTCTTTATAATCATTACTTGGTGCCAACAGAATGTCAGAACCTTTCGCAGCTTTTAAATAATGCGGAAAATCTAAATCAAAGCATATTGCCCCTGCAATAGTTCCATAGTCAGTTTCTATTTTTTGAATTCCAGTAGCTTTATTATTGCTAATTGGAGCCTCTGCACCAGGAACTGAAATACCTTTCCAATAATCAATAACTTTTTCACCAGTCTGGTTAAATACAATAAATTTATTCTCAAGAAATTTACTATTTGAAGGATCAATTACAGCAACTGCTATACCTAAATATATATTTTGCGCTAAAGCTATTTGACTTGCTTTTTCATATAATTCATTTTCATCTTCTTTTAGAATTACACCATTACCTTCTGCCCAAAAAACTATTTTCGCTCCAGCTTCTGCTTCTGTGATACTTTTGTCAAATAAGTATTGGTTTAATTTAGATGTATTTTTTCTGGTTTCAATTTTAACCTCGTTTTCAGTTTCTTTGTTGTTTAATCCTTGATTATCAATCATAATGTTAAGACTATCCAATGCAGAAATAGAAGCTATTCGAATAGTTTCAGAATTGGGTTTTTGAAATTGCACACGATAACCACCATAAATGAATGTTAAACCTAAAACTATACTATAAATAAGTACTCCCTTTTTTACATTTTTCCATTCATTTCTTTGCTCATAAACCCAATTACTTACGGAGGCAAACCAAGTAATTAAAAATGTGATATAACCCATGCCAAAAACTGAAATAGATTGTATTAAAACATATTGTGATTGCTGGGTGTATGCCATGTGACCCCAAGTGCCATAAAGATTGAATTGATGATATGAATATTCAATTAAAACAGCTGCAGTGGGAAAGATTAATGTGCTCAGAAATGAATTTCGTTTTTTTGAAAAAAAGGAATCAATTAGATAAGGCATTGAGGCAAATAAACTAACAATAACCGCAATAATAATTGATGCGGAAATTGGTAAAAATGGTGCGACATCAAAACCTATGTAGTAGCTTATCCCTAAAGTGAAAAACGCCAACAAGAAACCTTGCCATCTCTTTAATTTTCGAACTGCAAAAAGAAGCATTGAGGTGGAAATCCATATGGCAAAAAAAACTGAAAATTGCCCGTTTGAAAATATAAGAAATAATAATAAGATGGATACGAATGTTATTTTTCTAGTCAGTTTCATTTTTCTATTTATTAAATTAATATTGGTGCAATATCAATTTAATCTACCTGCCTATACAGCCATTTTTGCTGAAGTATCGTTAGGGTTAGTTGAATTGTAACATGCCATGCTACCTGTTCATCCATTTCTTGAAATCGCTTGTCTTTGGTCTGCTAACAATAAATTCTTGGTCGCGTTGATTGGAAATAGAAAGTTTAACCCGATGATTGAAATACGGGTCCATTTTCTGAATAGAAAATTTAGCTACAATTTGTCCGCGATTGATTCTATAGAATGTGTTCTGATCTAATGAACCTAATAGTTCATCTATAGTTTCATCGATAATAAAGCGCTTGTTTGAAGTCACACCAAAAGTGATACTATCCTCAGAATAACAATAAAGCAGTTCTGAAACCTTAATTTGTACAAACCCGCTACCCTCTTTGACCAACAAGCCTTCTCTTTTAGGAGGTGCCTGCATGCTACCAAGTAATTGCTTTAATATGGAAGGATCGATAGCAGCTGATTTATTGGACTTCAAGAATTTATCCAAGGCAGCATTCAAATCATCTTTTTGAATGGGTTTTAACAGATAATCTACACTATTTACTTTAAATGCTTGTATGGCATATTGATCGAAAGCAGTTGTAAATATAATTGGAGCTGCTACATCTGTTGTTTGAAATATTTCAAAACTCAATCCATCGGCCAATTGAATGTCCATAAACACTAGATCAGGGGTACTGTTTTTTTGAAACCATAATACTGCGTCTTCAACCGTATCGATGATATCTAACAATTCGAAATTGAAGTCACAAGCTTTTAACATAAGCTGCAATTGGCTTGCCGCCCGTGTTTCATCTTCAATTATCAATACTTTCATGGCTATTCTTTTGTTCTGATGTTTTTAATAAGGGAAGGGAAACAGAAAATTGATTTCCATTATCTACTATTTTAACTGATTTCTCAGTAATCAATGTGTACCGCTTTTGAATATTTTTGAGACCAACTTTCGTTGATGACAGTTGCGTCGATTTTACTTGGATACTATTATCCACAACAATACAATCATCTATTATATTTATATTTACCTCTAGTGGTTTAGCTCTAGAAATCACATTGTGCTTAATCGCATTTTCCAATAAAAGTTGCAGGCTTATCGGCACAATCATAGCATCTAGCGAAGCTTCAGGAATATTCCAATTCAATTTCAGATTATCTCCGAACCGCTCGGATTGTATATGGATATATGCTTTGGAAAATTTTAATTCATCTCGAAGTGGAATCAAATTGGCGTTGCCCGCTTCCAGAAGAAAGCGATACATGTCCGATAGTTTGTCTACAAACTCTTTTGCATCTTCTTTGGAGTTTTGATCGATGATATCACGTAACGTATTAAGGGTATTAAAGAAAAAGTGTGGTTGGGCCTGATTGCGTAATGCATCCAATTGAGCCTGAATGATGGCTTGCTTCGATTGTTCTTCTTCTCTTACAGATTTTTTAAGTCGCACATAAAAATAAATGGCTTCGTAGATAGCCATTGTCATAATACTGATGAAAATTATGGATAATAAAGCTTTGCCCCGTTCCTGGAAGTTATAGTTGACATTTAACCCTATATAGGAAAATAATTTTGTTCCAATAAAATCGACTGAAATTACAGTTGTAATAATAGCAAGAAATAAAAGTACAATACGCTGAATACTATCTTTTAGGTCGGGAAATTTGTTACGTAAAAAAATCATGACCGCCCTGTTAATGAACCAATACGTTGCGGCAAAGAATAACATCACACCCAAGGTTATAATTACCTCAATAAAAGAAAGACCAAAAATTGACGCATTAAAGAGATAGGTCGAAGCAATACCTAAAATCAGAATGCCTATAACCGAAAACCCAAAGTCGTCAAAGCCTATATGTTTTATACGTTTCCTTTTATTTACTTCCATTTTAATTCGATTGTAATTTAACATGGCATTATTACAATGTTCCTGACAGCCGTACTTAAATTGTACAAGGGTTTCTTGATTTCATAAGTTTTAAAATATAGGAACAATACGATATAGTAGCAGGCTAAAGATTAAGCCTTTGGATAGATTAAGAAATGATTTTGAGTTGAATCATCGTTAAACCGGGTTGAATTGTAAAATGAACATCTTGATTTTATTTGTTACCGTCATTTTAATTTTAGTTCAGATATTTCTTTCGTTTGTTGCTAACGTACGTCTAATGATAAGAGGAGGAGTGACGAAGGAGCTATTTCTTCTTATCTAATGTTCTGTGGAGTCCCCTTTTGTTTATGCTGTTAAAGATATTGAATTCAGTTTGTTTACCAGTTTATCTATCGCTTCCATTACCCTTTTTGCTTGTGCTTCTGAGGCTTTCTTACTGCCTGAAACATATTGTCTTAATAATCCTGGATTGAGTTTGCCGAGAATGGCAAGTTGGCTTATGTTTATCTCTGGTAATAATTCGAATACAGAATCAAGGCTCACCTCAAATTTAAGTTTGAATCCTTCAGCATATTTTTGGTTTAAAGTTGGATCTTCTGAGATGAATATGTTTATCATTTCTTCTAAATTCTGTTTGACTTCTGCATAAGTTAAACCTCCTGCTGTACAACCATCCAATTGATTTACATATGCGTAAAAGCAATCTTCACTTCTCTCTATTATTGCATTTAATGTTTTCATACCTACTTGAGTTGTGCTTTTTTCAAGATTGAGTTTAAAGTCCCTTTTGGCAAGTCTTTTTTGCCGTGAAAAGGTATTACTACAATACCTTGAATCTCATTATGTTTGTAAATTCTATGACTTCCATTTTGCCGAACAAAATACCAACCTTTTGCGGTGACTAATTTTTCTGCCTGATTGGCTGTCATGATACAAAAGTAGCAAATTTGCTACTAAATAGCAATTTGTTATGTATTTAATAAATCTTTGTCAAACCATAGATCTTAGTAGTTCGGTTCATCTTTTAAAAACCTGTAGCCTGTTGGTAAATCTAAGTATTGAAGAATATCCTCAGAAATATATTCACTAAGATGCTCAATGCATATTGGTTGATAGAATTCATCCTTTTCCTAATATTCTCCTTTCCATAAATACCCACCATTGCTATTGCCACTTGGTTTGTGTCTTAAACCATGAGTGATGGTTGACTTATTTGTTTTCAAAGGTTAACACATTGTAAATGCAGTATCAAAAGAAGCGTTGGGTGAGTGAACGCGCCCCGACAGGGGTCGAGTACGAATGTGCTCGAAGTGAATGAACTGCGAAAGCGGGTGGGTTGGCATAACAGGCCCACGCTCCCTTCGGGTTCAGTTGCTTCAGAGTGCTCTGGCACTCTGACTTTAATAAAATTGAAGAGCGCTCCTTCATTTGGCGAATGAAAAAAAATGAACATAAGTCAAGAGCTATGATGAAGTTTGGTCCACCCATTGCCAAGGGCGAAGAACCAATTGTTTTAAAGATATTGATCTTAACCTTCACCCATAATGCCTATTACAGACCATTCACACCTTTCAACGGTGGACTGAGTGCACGTCTGGTATACAGTGATATCATAACCGAAAACACAGTTTTCTTTTTAGCCTAAGGGGTTAAGATATAATTGGAGATCACAGATCTCCAAGAGCGGGGAATTTGTTTATACAACGGCAGGCGCGACTTCCACGTCTCGGCTAGCACGATGTTGTTTATATAACGGCAAGGAGGAATTCATTAAGTAAAGGCAAACATGACTTCCACGTCTCGGCGAGCAGGAATTCGTTAAGATAACGGCAGAGGCACTCCGTAAATCTGGCTCCCTTGCAGAAATGAAATTCTTACAGGATCCCCGAGAAAGCGTTCCCCGGAATTTGGCATCTAAGTCGTTTCCAATTTATGTCCTATAGGGATTTAATGTTTCAATGCTACCATCGGCCTGATATTTAATTTCCGCTACCTTAACCGACCTAAGATGCGTTACTCCTTTTGATAGACTCGAATCATGATAGAATAGATACCACCTCCCCCTTACCTCACATATCGAATGGTGTGAGGTCCAACCTACAACAGGATTTAATATTCGCCCGCCATAGACAAAGGGGCCGTACGGACTGTCGCCAGTAGCATAGCAGATAAAATGGGTATCACCAGTAGAATACGAGAAGTAATATTTTCCATTGTATTTGTGTAGCCAGGCGGCTTCGAAAAAGCGTTTATCGTTATGCTGCTCTAAAAACAAGTTACCGTTCTCATCCAAAATCTGAACCTCCCTAGGGGTTTCGGCAAACTCTAACATATCATCCGTTAATTTGGCAACTATCGGCAACAGAGCAGGTTCTTCCGGTTTTGGAAGTTCATTCGCTTCGTCATATTCGTGGTTGCGGTATTTTTGAAGCTGACCACCCCAAATGCCCCCGAAATACATATAATAACTGCCATCATCATCCTCGAAAACTGCCGGATCAATGGAGTAACTGCCCTTTATGGCTTCAGGCCGGGCAATAAAAGGTCCGGTTGGGCTATCGCTAACTGCCACACCTATTCGAAAAATACCATCCGGTGCCTTTGCCGGAAAATAGAGGTAATACTTTCCATCTTTATGTGCTGCGTCTGGCGCCCACATTTGTTTTTCTGCCCATGGAACATCGCTAACATGTAAAGCCACCCCATGGTCAATTGCTTCACTATCGATGCTATCCATCGAAATTACATGATAGTCTTCCATGGCGAAATGACTTCCTAAATCATCAAAAGGAATTCCAGCTTCGATATCATGCGACGGATAGATATAGATTTTTCCGTTAAAAAAATGTGTCGAAGGGTCAGCTGTGTACA
>JAJCYJ010000966.1 GCA_029262975.1 Saprospiraceae bacterium | reverse complement strand
CCTGGATTCCATTGCGGTTCAAGTCTTCCCAAACGAAGTCACCGATACATGCATTACAATCATCTTCTTCTAAGATGGTTACATCGGCATTCTCGTCACAACCGTTGGCATCTGTAACAGTTACAGAATAATCGCCTGCACCGAGGTTAACAGCAATCTCAGTAGATTGTCCATCGCTCCAGGAATAACTATAAGGAGCAACACCTCCTGAAGGCACTGCCTGGGCAGAACCAATAGCACCTGAAGAACATGAAGCTTTCGTTACATTTTCAATATTGACAGATACACTACCTCCTTCAGCTACTACACTGACAGAAGTCTGTCCTGTACAACCTCTTGAATCTGTTACCACCACTGAGTAAGTTCCAGGCTCGAGTCCTGCAAGATTTTGCATGGTCTCACCATTGCTCCAGTCGAAAGTATATGGAGAATTACCACCTGAAACCAGGATGTTCACTCTACCATTATTCTTGCCACACTGTGCATTTATTCCTTCTCCTGTGATAGCGATTTCACCGCATGGGCAAAGGTCATCGTTCACTGATACTGTCCATTCATCTGAATTCATAACCATGTCAATGAAAGTCCCATTAAAGAAGACGTCTCCCATATCTTCGGCCATATTCACATTATCTTCGAAAATATTCAGACTATATTCCCAGACAAATTCCTCATCACTAATTCCATCATTATTTGCATCGATGAAGTCAATCATATTATTTGAATTGACATCTGAAGATGAAACAAATGAAGAACTGGCTGTAGTCAGCTGATTTGGAAGATTGCTGTCATCTACCCGAATATTTCTAATCTCTATACCTTCTGCACCACCTAACATTCTCACTGTAAGGGTGTAGTTTACTTCATCACCAGGGCAAACTTCAGTTTTATCAGCAGTCTTTTCAACGTTGATACCAACACCTATATAAGCTGATGTATCAGTAGATGAAGTTACCTGGTTATTAAATTTACCTGTCGCTGTTGCAATGTTTGCATACTTTCCTGTCACTGGAATACCAGTTTTGGTACAAGTATGAGTAGCTCCGGCAGGAAGTAATGCAATTGTGCAAATTTCTCCTTCCTTGTTATCTGTTACTACTACATCCGTAAGATCAACATTACTTGTATTAGTCACTTGGTAGGTCCAGATAACATCTGTCATCGGGTTACCATGCATAAAGGTTATTACCGGAAGAGGATCATGATTAATATCGGCACCATTGGTACGCTTCACTAATTTGATTCCAGGATTACAGACTTCTTCAAGCACATTCACTGAAGCTGTCGATATACATCCATTAATACCTTCGATAGTTACTGTATACAAGCCAGGCACGGAAACAACAGGAGAAGCACTATTCGTGTCAAAACCATTCGGTCCGGTCCATCCTACAATCCTACCTGTTGAAATAGCAGATAGTGTTACAGAAGATCCATCGCATCCTATATCACCGCTTGCAGAAGCTGTTACTGCTGGTGCCGTAGTATCACTACTTACCACAGCAGTGGCAGTAGCCAGACATCCATTTGGAGCTTGTACAGTCACAGTATAATTTCCTGCAACACTTACAGTTGGCGAAGTTTGATTACTTGTAAAATTATTCGGGCCAGTCCAGCCTACAATTGTTGCTGATGAGACAGCGCTCAATGTAATGTTGGTAATAGCACAAGTTAACACTCCACCTGTAGCACTTACATTCGGAATGTTAGTATCACCTTCAACCTCTGCACTTGCTGAAGCAGTACAACCGTTTGATGATTGGACGGTCACAGTATAGGTTCCAGCTATACTTACTGATGGACTTGCAAGGTTGCTCGAGAAACCATTTGGTCCTACCCAACCCACTATACTTCCATTAGTTGTAACTCCGAGTGTTACACTTGGGCCATCACAAGTTAATGTGCCACCTGTTGCGTTCACAGTAGGAATATTCGTATCACCACTGACTACAGCTACATCAGCAGCTGTACATCCGTTTGCTCCTTCAACTGTAACTGTATATGATCCAGCTACACTAACTGTAGGTGCAGACAAGTTACTCGTAAAGCCATTTGGTCCAGTCCATCCTACGATGGTGCCATTCGAAACAGCTGATAAAGTAACATTTACCACATCACAAGTCAATGAACCGCCGACTGCATTCACAGTAGGCAAGTCTGTATCGCTATTAACAATAGCGCTTGCTGTTCTTGTACATCCGTTTGCAGACTTAACAGTTACCGTATATGTACCGGCAACACTCACACTTGGTGAAGCCTGGTCACTACTATAATTGTTTGGTCCAGTCCATCCGACTATTGATCCATTTGTGATAACCGTCAATGTCACACTTGTTACGTCACAAGTTAATGTTCCTCCAGAAGCATTTGCACTAGGTGCATTGGTATCACTTTCAATTACTGCTGTAGCAGAAGCCTGACAGCCATTAGCTGAGGCTACAGTTACAGTGTATATTCCAGGTGTACTTACAGTCGGTGACGCCTGGTCACTACTATAATTATTTGGTCCAGTCCATCCTGTGATTGTACCATTGGTAGTAGCAACTAATGTTATACTCGTATTCTCACAAGTCAACACACCACCTGTAGCACTTACGCTTGGTGTATTTGTGTCAATTAAGACTACCGCTGATGCTGTTGCTGAACAACCATTTGATGATTTTACCGTCACCGTATATGTTCCTGCTACAGCAACGCTTGGATTAGCCTGGTTACTCACAAAATTGTTTGGTCCAGTCCATCCTATAACGGTACCATTTGTTGAAACACTGAGGACAACATTAGATTCATCACAAGTCAATGTTCCTCCCGTAGCACTTACAGTTGGAAGACTAGTATCACTATTCACATTCGCTATTGCAGTGGCGGTACAACCGTTAGCAGCTTGAACTGTCACCGTGTATATACCAGGGGCACTGACACTTGGTGAACTTTGGTTGCTAGTATAGTTGTTTGGTCCAACCCATCCTACAATGGTTCCATTCGTATTTGCTGTAAGGACTACACTCGTATTATCACAAGTGAG
>JAJCYJ010000965.1 GCA_029262975.1 Saprospiraceae bacterium | reverse complement strand
TCTTTAACTTTCCGCTTACTTATTTATCTAATATGAATCATAAACTATGACCCTAAAACCCTGGATTCAAGCGGCCAGATTGAGAACTTTACCATTGGCCATTTCCACAATGATTATGGGCCATACATTGGCAGCCTCAGATGGAGTTTTTAATTGGGGGATAGGGATCCTTTCTATTTTAACAGCCATCAGTTTGCAGATTCTTTCTAACCTGTCAAATGACTATGGTGACAGTATTCACGGCGCTGATCATATTGAAAGAAAGGGACCTGAGCGAGCGGTACAGAAAGGTATCATCTCCTTGCAGGAAATGAAGCATGCCATGTATGTCCTTGTCATTGTATCTCTGGTACTGGGACTAACCTTAATTTGGATATCGTTTGATGACTGGGTAATGCGGATTGTATTTCTGTTTATTGGATTACTCGCCATTTGGGCGGCGATAAATTATACGGCAGGAGCGAAACCATACGGATATAGCGGGAAAGGAGATATATCAGTCTTTATTTTTTTTGGTCTTGTAACCGTTTTAGGGAGCTATTTTCTACAAATGCACTCGTTGAGATGGGAAATAATATTTCCAGCTTTTACTTGCGGTGCACTCAGTGTTGGTGTACTAAATATTAATAACATACGTGATATAACATCCGACGAAAAAGGAGGTAAAAGATCTATTCCTGTGCAAATCGGAAGACCGGCAGCCGTAAAATATCATGCCAGTTTGCTGGTTCTCGCAATCCTTGCACTGGTCGCTTTTGGCTGGCTGGAGTCTTTTGGCATGTCACTTAAGTGGACATTTCTTATTACAATTCCTCTATTTGTGATTAATCTAAAGGCAGTCTATAAAATAAAAGATGCAGCCTTGCTAGATCCTTATCTCAAACAATTGGCACTTTCTACATCTGCTTTGATTTTACTCTTTTGTGCTGGACTCATACTTGGATAGCATTTGTTCTCTTAAATATTTACTTTCGTCATTCGACAAGTCATGAAGAGGATATATTTTACTTTGATAAGTGTCATTGTTTTGACAGGGATGGGAAACGCTCAGGAGTGTCCTGGAGGTCTGGGTGACAACCTTTTCACAGCGGGGGATTTTGGAGTGGGAAGTTCATTTGTACTTGAGCTGGATCCCATGTTAGCTCCTGGATATCAATATAATAGAACAGGTCCTCCTAATGATGGTCAATATATGATTACCAATGATGTGGCGGATTGGAATCGTGTTTGGGATACCTGGTTGGTCATAGGTGATAATAGTTCAGATCCGAATGGGTATATGATGGTGGTCAATGCTTCATTTGAACCCGGCCTTTTTTATGAAGAAACAATAGATGGGCTATGTGATAATACAACTTATGAGTTTTCAGCGGATATTATCAATATGATAAAGAGAGGTGTCACAGATCACTCTGATCCAAATGTTGTATTTCTGCTCAATGATGATCCTGTTTTGAATACTGGAAATATTGATAAAAACGAAAGATGGAACACTTATTCATTCAGTTTTGATACTGAACCAGGCCAAACAAGCGTAAAATTATCTCTGCGTAATAACGCTCCCGGAGGGATTGGAAATGACCTGGCATTAGATAATATTTCATTTAGGGCCTGTGGACCCAGAAGTGAAATATCATTAATTGATGGTGGAGAAATAATATGTGAAGAAGATTTGCCCATTCGACTAATTGCCACACTTGATGGAATTGAAGATGCCAATAGAATTTATCAGTGGGAAGTAAGCTATGATAATGAATATTCCTGGCTGGAGATAGACGATCAAAATGGAAGTCAATTGACTTTTAGTGATATAGGAGCTGAGCAACCATTCTTCAGGTTTTCAACAGCAGCATCTGCCGCCAGCTTTGCCAACGAAAAATGCAGATATTATTCAGATGTGCTTTCTGTTCAAATATCTAAAAGGACTTACGAAATTTTTGATACGATTTGTGGTGGGACCATATTGAATTTAGGCACTGCAGATCTTATAAATCCAGGATTGTACCAAGAAGAATTGATCTCAAGTAAGGGCTGCGACAGCATTGTGATGATCCATTTGGATACAGTCAGGCGTGAAGTGTTGAATGGGATTTTAGATTTTCAAGATCCTGGTTGTTATGGTACAGCTACAGGACAAATTTTGGGACGAGAAGTGTCTGGAGGATATCCTCCCTATCACCTTGAAGTAGAAGACCTCGATTATGATGGCCTTCTTGCAGAAAATCTTTTATCAGGATCTTACAACGTGTTGATTGAAGACAGATTTAATTGTTTTATATCTACCAGTGTAGAACTTATAGATCCTGAAAAGCTTTCTATAAGTCTTGGCCCGGATCTGAACCTTATTCTCGGAGAGGAAATAGATTTATTAGTTGAGCACAATCAAGAATTAGAAAATATTAATTGGTCTGGAATTTCTTCAGAATTCACTGATCAGTCTGCGTTTACCTTACTTCCATTCCAGGATGTGGATATAATCGTGACTGCTAAGACAATAGATGGTTGTGAGGATAGAGATACCTTAAAGGTCCGGCTTGATACCGATATTTCTATTTATGTACCTAATATCTTTTCTCCAAACGATGATCGGGTAAATGATCAATATATTATATCTCCATTTGGCAAAAGCCTTGGAGGTATTAATTTCTTTCTAATTTATGATCGATGGGGAGGAGTAATGTGGAAGTACCAGGAAGGGAATGAAGGCTGGAATGGTCTTGACCCATCGGGCAAACTAGTTTCACCCGGGATATACCCATTTATTCTCGAAGGGGTGCTCATTAATGGGGATGTTATTAAGGAATCAGGTACTATAACAGTTGTCAATTAGTAAAAATATCACTTAAAAATAGAGCTGCATGTTTAAAACATATTTACAACTTGGATTTGATCATATACTAGATATCAATGCTTATGATCACATTTTATTTGTTGTCGCATTGTGTGCTGTTTACAGTTTTAAAGAATGGCGAAAGATTCTAATTCTTGTTACGGCTTTCACAATCGGTCATTCCTTTACATTGGCTTTGTCGGCTCTGAAAATAGTTGTATTTCCCGCTGAAATAATTGAGTTTTTAATTCCACTTACAATTTTTGCAACCGCCATATTTAATGTATCTCATCTTCATGAGTCACCTAAAATGATTAAATTGAATTATCTCCTGGCACTTTTTTTTGGATGGATACACGGTCTCGGATTTTCAAATTTTTTCAAAGCTTTAATGGGTCCGGATGAAAGTATATTAGGACCTTTATTTGCCTTTAACCTTGGGGTGGAGTTAGGCCAGATTATTATAGTTTTCCTGACTGTCTTGTTGGGATACATCATTATTAATAAGTTAAAGAAGCCTCTGCGAGAATGGAATTTGTTTGTTTCTGGTGCTGCTGCAGGCATTGCGATAATCCTTATGATGGAAGCCAAATTCTGGTAGGATTAAAGAAGAAACAATCATAATTTACCAACCTTCACCTTTCATCTTGCGTAGATACATGCAAATCAGAAAATCAAGTGATTATGATACGTTCTACGCTTTTCTTACTAGCAATTATTACTTTTTTATCAACAATTTCTTGTGTAAAAGAAGAATGTGTAACCACCTATACATTTCGATCTTATGAACCTGTCTTTAAGACGGTAGCAGAGATAAATAAAGACATTGTCTTTATTGAAGACAGGGCATTAGAGAACCCTGGCAAGTTCTTTTATTATCAAAATCTAATCTTAATAAATGAGCGGGGAAGTGGCGTTCACATTATAGATAATTCCAATTTAAATGCGCCTAAAAAGCTTGGGTTTATTGCTATTGAAGGGAATGAGGACATTTCTTTAAGTGACCATTACATTTACGCTGATACCTGGCAGAACATATTAGTTATCGATATAGCTGATTATCGCAATCCGACAGTAGTAGACATTATAAACGGTGTAAAAGATGAAATCTGGGAAGTTGATCGTGGACTCTTTCTGGTAGCATATGAAGAATCAACTGAGACACTTTCAGTTTCTTGTGAAGAATATAATGGACCTGTCTTTTTTATAAATAACAGGCTCATGGTAGACGTGAATTTTGGACCAGAAAGTGCATTTTCAGGGTCACAGAATCTGGACGCTAACAGTGGCGGTCAAGGCCAAGCGGGCTCCTTAACAAGGATGGCATTATTTAATGATCACTTCTACTACATTAATAACCATACGATGCACGTGTTTGACGTACAGAAATTAGATCAACCAGATAAACTCAATGAAGTATTTATGGAATGGGGCATAGAAACGATCTTCCCTTATGAGGACAAACTTTTCATTGGCGCGAATAATGGCATGCACATATTTGACAATTCTGTTCCGTCTGATCCTAAATATCTAAGCACTTTCGCACATGCCAATGCTTGTGACCCTGTCGTCGTGCAAGGAGATCTCGCATATGTGACATTACGAAATGGAAATGATTGTCAGAATTTCACTAATGAGTTAAATGTTGTCGATGTCAGTGACATATTAAAACCCCAGTTATTAGCCTCCTTTCCTATGCATAACCCACATGGATTATCTGTACGTGATAATATCCTTTATTTATGTGAAGCAGATGAGGGGCTTAAAATCTTTGACATAAGTGAACCCGAAGAGATTCATAAGAATCAAATTGGCCAAATCCCTGATTATTTTGCATTCGACGTTATCTCCGTGTCTTCAGGATTATTGCTGATGATCGGCGAAGACGGGTTTTATCAGTTCAACACAGTCAATAATTCAGATCCAAAACTATTAAGCAGCATTAAAGTTGGGGAGTAGTTCTTAAAGTATGAATTCTTAAGAAATGTGTAATAGACGTTAAGGTCTTCCAAACTAATTTTCAAGCTCGGATGGAAATTAGTATTTTGCCCGAATGAATAAAATTCTTACACTTTCCCTCTTGTCCGGGATGATATTAATGCTGTTCGCTACGATGCTGTCCGGGCAATCGAATGATTATATAATCGATGAAGTAACAGTTACGATTAGAGGAAGTTCGAGTCTGCATGACTGGACAGTTGAGTGTGGAGAAGTAATTGAATATCCTCAAGAAATTAGCCTCACCCAGGGTACTGAAGGAGTTCTCAATAATTTTGGGTTTAAAGTGGCTGTCAAATCCATGGATGGGGGGAGAGGTGCATCCATGAATGATAAAATCTACAAGGCACTAATGTCGGATAGTCACCCCTATATTAGTTTTGCACAAACTCAGCCAGCAAGCTATACGCTTAGTGATAGCGGAAAGATCAATCTTCAGTCAACAGGTCTTCTAAAAATGGCAGGGCAAGAAAAAGTAATAAATGTGTCTGTCACAGGTCTAATCGAGCAGAATACTTTAAGTTTCAATGGAAGTCATGCTATGAAGTTAAGTGAGTACGCTATAGATCCTCCGTCTGCAATGTTTGGGCAGATTCAAACTAAGGATGATATATTTGTCCATTTTGAATTTAGATACAAAATGAAGATATGAGAGATTTGGGTGTCATAATTGGATCAATTATACTGATTGTAGGTTGCAGTGTTACAAAGCCGTCAATTACTCAGGATTTGAAACCTATAGTTTTTGAAGCAAAAAAATCAACTCATACGATACCTGGCACACCAGTCACTTTTGATATGGTGTTGCTGCCTGGCGGAAGTTTTAATATGGGAAGCCCTGAAGCTATAGCGTCTGAATATCCCGATGAGGGGCCACAAGTGGAAGTGACTGTAGCTTCCTTTTGGATCGGTGAATACGAATTGACGTATGACGAATACAATGTTTTTAGGGAGAAAGATTTAGACCTGCCTTCAGAGCAAAAACCTGAATGGAATGCTGATGCCATTGCTCGTCCCAGCCCACCCTATGAGGACCCGACTTTTGGCATGGGGAAAAAAGGCTTTCCTGCGGTCAGTATGACTCAATTTGCTGCTTTGCAATATTGCAAATGGTTAAGTGAGAAGACGGGTACATTTTACCGATTACCATCAGAGGCGGAATGGGAATATGCATGTAAGGCAGGTACTCAGAGTACACGTTATTTCGAGGAGGGTGCTTCAACTCTGATAGACCATGCTTGGCACTACGATAACAGCATGGAGAAGTATCATGAGGTAGGCAGCAAAGAAGCCAACCCTTGGGGTCTTTATGATATGTTAGGTAATGTGTCCGAATGGACCCTTGATCAATACAAAAAAGATGCATACGCGATCATTTCATCAACGATGCCCGGAACTGTAAATCCCTGGATAAAGCCTACCAAGTTGCATCCGAGGACCGTGAGGGGTGGATCCTGGGATGATAAAGCAGACAAGCAACGATGTACATGCAGGATAGAATCAAGTAGAAAATGGAAAGAAAGGGATCCACAGATACCTAGGAGTTTCTGGTGGAATACAGATTCACCTTTTGTAGGATTTCGTTTAATCAGTCCTGCGATACAACCTTCAGCAGAAGAACAGGCGGCTTTTTGGGAATTGGTTCTTGGAGGATGATCAAGATGTCGCTTGGTGTCTTTGTCTTTTTCTTGACTTGTTCAGTATCTGCGGTTGCTCAAAACATCGAAAGATTCGAGTTTGTCGCGAAAAAGATGGGGACTACGATTCACATTATTTTCTATTCCGCTGATTCCATTTTGGCAAAACGAGCAGTAGATTCATGCTGGTTGAGGATCGATCAATTAAATCAGGTATTTAGTGATTACTTGGAAGAAAGTGAAATTGTACAGCTTTCTCAATTTAGTAATACGGGAAATTGGACAAGCGTATCCGATGATTTATGGTTAGTAATGAGATTCTCACATCTATTGTCTACAAGAACGGATGGCATCTTTGATCTAACAATTGGACCCTTAAGTAAGCTATGGAGAAGGGCAATAAGACGACAGACTTTGCCTTCTGAAAAAGAATTGCAAGAAGCTTCGCGCAGTGTCGGATTTCGATTTATAGAATATGACACTATTCATCAGGCCGTTAGACTATTAAAAGAGAATATGCGTCTTGATGCTGGAGGAATTGCGAAGGGATATACAGCAGATCAATTATTTAAAGTGCTTGGTTGCTTTGGTATTAATCAGGCACTAGTAGATGCAGGAGGGGATATCTATGCAGGTATGCCACCACCCGGGAAAACAGAGTGGGTCGTTAATATTGAATCTGAAAAGCGAAATATAGGTTTGAAAAACAAGGCAGTCGCAAGTTCTGGTGATACATATCAATATTTTATATCAGGAGACACCAGATATGCTCATATAGTTAATCCTATTACTGGAATAGGTGCAAAGAATCTCGTTAGTGTAAATATTAAGGCAGAGAATGCAATGACTGCAGATGCTTTGGCCTCTGTAATCTGTTTGCTTGGAAAAGAAAAAAGTAATAAATTTCTCGGGGCTTATTCCTATGAATATCTTAAATAAGTGTCAAAAGAAGGGTTCAAATAATTTTCATATTCCTAAAATCATTTTATAGCCTTATTTTGGGAGCTCAATCATTACAACAAAAATAGAATACGATGCAAAAATCCAGACGTGACTTTATGCGCAAATCAGGTTCTGCAGTTATTGCAACCTCACTTGGCTTTAATATATTAACAGCTCAAAACTATAAACATAAGTTAAACAGTGATACACTGAAAGTCGGCCTTATCGGTTGTGGAGGACGGGGAACCGGTGCAGCTGCACAGGCGACTTTTGCTGAATCTAATGTGGTAGTTACGGCTATGGCAGATATATTTAAGGATAGTCTTGATAAGTCGTATAAATACCTTCTGGAAGAAAATGAAGCCAAAATAATGGTCGATGAAGAGCATAAATTTGTGGGATTTGATGCGTACAAGAAAGTCTTAGAGTCGGATGTAGATGTCGTGATTCTTACTACCCCCCCAAGTTTTCGACCTGCCCATTTAGAGGCAGCAATTGAAGCAGGCAAGCATGTCTTTTGCGAAAAACCTGTTGCAGTGGATGCCCCGGGTATTCGCCGAGTTATAGCTTCAGCACAAAAGGCAAAGGAAAAAGGTCTTGCGTTAATGTCTGGATTTTGCTGGCGGCATGATGTACCGAAAATAGATACATTCAAAAGAATACTCGACGGAGGAATTGGTGAGGTTTCGAGTATTTATAATACTTATAATACAGGTGCATTATGGTATAAAGACCGACAACCTGAATGGACTGATGTTGAAACGATGATGCGCAATTGGTTATATTTTAATTGGTTATCAGGCGATCATATAGCAGAGCAAGCTGTTCATAGCCTTGATCTTATGTCCTGGGCTTATGGAGATAAATTACCTGTCAAGGTAAGCGGTACTGGCGGAAGACAAAGCAGGACTGAAGAGAAATATGGAAATGTGTACGATCATTTTGCTTTAGCTTATGACTATGGAGATGGTAAAATGGGATATCATTTCAGCAGACAACAAAAAGGATGCAGCAGAGCATATGACATAAGTATGATGGGTAATAAAGGGAGAGCGTATATCGATGTCTTCAAGGAGCATAAGATCATGGGTGCTGAAAATTGGCAGTGGGATGGAGAAAAATCGAATATGTACCAAAATGAACATAACACCCTCTTTGCTTCCATACGTAAAGGAGAGCCATTTAATGATGGTGTTCAAATGGCAAATAGTACAATGTTGGCGATAATCGGTCGGATGGTTGCATATACAGGTGAAACATTAACATGGGATCAAGCAATAAATTCTGAGGAAATATTGGGACCTAAAATTAATGAATACAATTGGGATCTTGATTGGGCACTGGCTCCGGTTGCTCAACCAGGTATCACTAAATTCTCTTAGAATGGATCGAAGAGTATTTCTAAACAATGCACTTTTGGGATCGGCTGTAATCGGTCTTCAGCCGTCCTTAAAATTTAGTTCTAACAGACCGTTGAATAAGAAAAGTTTAAAAATTGGAATGATTAAGGAGGATATACCTCTTCTTGATAAATTCCGGTTAATAAAAGAATTGGGATTCGATGGAGTTGAATTAGATAGCCCATCTGATCTTAATCATAATGAGGTTCTTGATGCGATCAGTGCTACTGGGATTAAAGTTCCAGGTCTTGTAAATTCTATGCATTGGGGTAGTCCGCTTTCAGATCCAGATCAGTCAATTAGATCGGCATGTACAGAATCTATGATCGAATCTTTACAAGAATGTAAAAAATATGGAGGGACTACTGTTTTATTAGTGCCTGGAGTGGTTAAAGAGGAAGTTTCTTATGAAGATGCTTGGGAACGGTCCACTGAAGAAATAAAGAAACTAATCCCCATTGCCGAAAGTACCGGAATCAAAATTGCGATTGAAAATGTATGGAATAATTTCCTGCTTAGTCCTTTAGAGGCGGTCAGGTATATTGATCAATTTAATAGTGATCATATAGGTTGGTATATGGATATAGGAAATATCATAAGATACGGCTGGCCAGAACATTGGATAAAAACCCTGGGGAAAAGAGTTATTAAAGTTGACATTAAGGATTATAGCCGTGAAAAGGCCAATAAAGAGGGAGTATGGGAAGGCTTCAAGGTAAAACTTGGTGAGGGTAGTGTCAATTGGGGGCGTGTCAATCAAGCACTTACAGAAATCGGATATGATGGCTGGGGATCGGCAGAAGTATCGGGTGGAGATCGCAAAAGACTCGAGGAAATATCTGTACGAATGAATGATCTATATGCTGCTTAGCAAAATTTCCATGTCTTTCTCCTACATAAGCATCAATTAAAACACATATAGAAGTTGTAAAGCGTTTTATTTGCAACTTCAAATAAAAGATTGAGATTATGACTTGGCGTATTAAATTATTTTCACTGTTATTAGCCAGTTGTACTTTGGTTACATTTTCTTCGTGCGGAGGAGATGAAGATCCGGGTCCTGCGAATGAAGAGTTACTGCAGCAGTTTTTCTCGGAAAATAATATTAGTCCTCAAAAGACCGCCAGTGGTTTATACTATGTAATCGACATACCCGGAAATGATACGATGCCCACCCGATCCAGTACGGTCGTTGTGCATTATGAAGGGTTTTTTCTAAACGGTGAGATTTTTGATTCGTCAATCGAGCGCGGCGCACCTGCCGAATTTTCATTACGGGCTGTTATTCCGGGGTGGACTGAAGGCATTCCATTATTTGGGAAAGGAGGTAAAGGTTCCCTTTACGTTCCGTCACAATTAGGTTATGGCACCGCTGGATCAAGCTCTGGAATCATTCCACCTGATACTCCTATCGCCTTTAATATTGAATTAATCGATATCAAATAGGTTTTTCACAGACCCTTTCCCCAAGGTTATTACGACTAGCACAATAAATATCGGGGCTATTTGCATTAGTGATCTGTGTATCGTCATTTGATTTTCCAGGAATATATATGCTCCGGTACAAGTAAATACAAAGGTCAGCATGGCCAAAAGGAAAAGTGCTCCAATTGTCAAAATAAAAAGTTCTCTATCCTTGATGATTACACGAATTCCAACTACCAAAGAAATAAAAATGAATATCCAAAAAATGCTCGAAGATGGGGCGTCAAACATCGCTTTAGCCATCTTTATCATTGCTCCATCCACATAGCCTAGTTCTTTATTTCCTGGTATTGTGAAGCCTACACCATTAATTATTTTAAAAATAATCCATGGGGCAATGGCCACTAACCAGGCTGCATTGTATTTAAAGAAAGATTTAATTTTATTGCTGATGGTTGTCTCTTTGTCCATCAACAAACGGAAAGAGATACAAAGTAGCAGACAAGGTAAAAAGATTATGAACCCTTCATTCTTACTCCATATTAAGGCCGCAGTAAATATGCCGGCCAAAACGTACTTGTCGTTCATGATTGACCACATGGCAAAGATGAGATAAGCCTGAATAAATAGCTCAGCATAACCCGCCGTCATGTGCCAAATCTGAAGAGGCATAGCGCATATGATTGATGCACCAGCAAGACCCAGCCAACGGCTTCCTGTACGTTGGAATATCCAGACCATGATTGTAAAAGCGACGAAAATAGCCATGATTAAACCATCTGCCCGCTCTGAAGCTCCATTGCCGCCCCCTAATAGTGCAGAATTGACTGCACGCCAAATACTTATGAACAAGGGATACTCCATATGTCCAAAAGCTTTTCCAAGAAAGTATATTGATTCTGGATCCCAAGACCAGTTGACACCAGTCAACATTGCTTTTCCTCTGCCAGACCAATGATTTAAGGCGTCATCAAAATAAATAGGAAGTCGATATAAATTATACAGACTCCAAGCTATTTTTTCTCCGATAAATATAAGAAGCAAATATTCCCAAACCGATAGTCTCTTCTTTAGTAATGGATCCCTCCATGAAAGCTCCTGCTTAAGCGTCTTTAAGTTTAATAGAAAATGCCCAAGGGTTAAGGAAGCAAATATGATAAAGCCGATTAAAATGGAAATCCCAACGAAATGAAAAATGGTCAAAACCATAGTTTCCAAAAACATCCCTATTGCCACAGCTTTGATAAATGTAAATATCTGCCATTCTTCTTTTTCTATTCTCTGGAGCACAGCAAGTCCGCACAGACCGTCTATTAAAATGTGCAAAACTATTATAAGTAAAGTCATTAATTACCGTTTCGTTCGATGAGAAAATACCGTCCATGATTAAAAACTATTTTCCTGTCAGCTGGATTAGTGGTAATTATATAATCTGCCTCCTGAGTTAGTCCGGATTGTAGAGGTTTATAGGGCAAATCAGCCAGCTGATACGTACAATAAGAATTTAATACACCTGAAAGAGGTTCTTTTGACCAGCTGCCATCACCAATTATTTCTCGTGCTCTCGACAAGAAAACATCTATCTCGGCAAGGATATTTATCTCATAATCTTGCCCGGACAGATAAGTCATAATATCCCAGCGGTTTTTCATGCTTCTCATATCATACAGAGACCAGGCAATAATGAATGATATCAGTAAGGCAATGCGGTATTTTTTGATTTTGAATGCAATTAATATCCAGAAAACAAACATTAAACCAAGACATATCCACCTGAAAGCAAATCCAAATAACTGGTAGGGTTGGGTAAAGTTTACGCTGCCCGGAGTCATTTGATAAGCCATCATGAATAA
>JAJCYJ010000964.1 GCA_029262975.1 Saprospiraceae bacterium | reverse complement strand
TCATCGCGTTAGTAAGATGTTCTGAAAACCTTCCAAAGCACACGATTATCAAAAGTGTTCTTGAAGGATTGGAAGGCGATTATGTTGTGATTGAGCATATTGAAAATGGTATTTCGGACACAATATTCAATGCAACTGATAATCGGGATCCAATAGCACTTGATTTAGTTAAGTCGACGATTATTACTTTCAAGGCAGGTCAGAATTTCAGTTATGTTCATATCCATCCAGGAGTAACTATTGATCTCTATTATGATCAGGAGGTTAATGTGCTAAAGCAAAAGAATGATTTGACTGAAGAAAACAAAGCCCTTCAACTGTTTGATAAAGAATTGAAAAAAGCAAACAAAGAGTACTTTATAGTTGAGCTAGCAAAATTACCAATAGATAGTTTTAATATAATGCTGGATATAAAATATAGCCAGTTAGAAGATGTACTTACAAATCTAAATGACAATTCATTAATTGACTCAACTTTTAAACAAGCATTACAAAATAGACTATTCGCGTCTAAAGGAATCAATCTCTTGCAATATAAAGACATGTACCAATATCATTATGATACTATACCAGATGTACCGGCAGAATTTTATAAAGATCTTGAAAATGTAAAGTTAGATCAGTCACTTTTATTATTTGATGAAGGTAAAACATTTGGGTCCAGTTATAATGCCCGATATATTGACTTTCAGGATTATAGTTCTTTACCAGATTACTATACCTCACTTTATAATAATATTGAAAATAACTTCACACATCCTTTGCTCATCAATTATTTCAAATTTATAGAATTAAGCAATCAAATAAATTTTGGTGGTGGAATTGATCATTCAGAATCGAGTCTTAAGGCTTTTTTATCAGAAAACAATAATGCCTTCTTAGTAAACCAAATGAAGTTGACTATGGCTCCGTGGTTATCCTTGAGAAGAGGGCAAAAAGCTCCTGATTTTACCGCGATAGATAGAGATGGAAAGCCGGTAATGCTATCTGAATTGAAAGGTAAGTCAATATATGTAGATGTATGGGCGACATGGTGCGCCCCATGTATCTGGGAGATACCTTCATTAAAGGAATTAGAAAAATCTCTGCATGATTCAAATGTATCATTTGTTAGTGTTTCAATAGATGAAGAAAAAGACAAACAGAAATGGCAAAATTTTATAATTGAAAAAGAATTGGGGGGAATGCAATTAATGGCATCTGGAGCATGGCAATCAGATATTGCATCAGGTTATAAAATTAAGGGCATCCCAAGATTTATATTAATAGACTCAGAAGGTCGTATTGTGAGCGCTAATGCCCCCAGACCATCTGATCCAAAAGCCTACGATTTGATAGCCGACAACCTAAATTAACAGATGGCTTAGACTACCTCAAGAATTCAATGCTTCAAGTACCCTTTCAGGTGTAAAAGGAAGATGCCTCAAATGCTTACCTGTGAGTGCTAAAAAAGCGTTCGCAACTGCTCCAGCTACCAAAGGTGTACCTGATTCTCCGACTCCTTGTGGTGGACCATCAGATTTAATAATAGCTGTCTCAATACGTTCGGGTATATCTGCCATTCTGAGCAACTCATAATCGTCGAAATTAGATTGTTGCACGGCACCATCAATTATAGAAATCCTTTCTTTAAAGACACTACTCATCCCCATTATGATCCCTCCTTCCATTTGTGCTTTGACATTATCAGGCTGTATCACAACACCTGCATCACTGGCACTCCAAAAATAATGTACACGAATTTTTCCGGTATTTTCATCAAGCGATATTTCACATACACCGGTAGACAAAGTGCCACTCCGCTCAATAAATGCGACACCTTTAGCACGACCTTGAAGATTGGGTTGGTTCCATCCTGACATCGCTGCAGCCTTGTTCAAGGTAGCAAGAGCCTTCGGAGATTCAGACATTAAGGTTCTTCTAAAATCAATGGGGTCCTTTCCAAGACTATGCGCTATTTGGTCTATCATAGACTCTATAGCAAACTTGTTTGGGCCATGACCGACACCGCGCCAATGTTTTAATCTGATTCCATGAGGTATTATTTTCAGGGCTGCATATTGATTGGGTATTTCATAATGATCATTCCGGATACCACTGGCCAAAAGATTATCCCCATCCCCTATCACGGTATGTGAAAAACCGGTAATTCTGCCATTACTGTCAATTCCAGCTTGCAAACGCTGTAAAGACATCGGTCTAAATGCCCCATATGTAAGATCATCTTCCCTGGTCCACATTAATTTTATAGGTTGTCCCGGAACTTCTTTGGCAAGAATAGTACATTCTTTTACAAAATCGGTCATTGACCTTCTGCCAAAACCGCCTCCTAAATATTGAAGATTTATATGCACTTTTTCAGGGTCCATGTCTAAGACTTCAGGAATTCCTAATTTAGAATCAAAACCTTGTTGACTGCCTACCCAGGCGGTCGCACTTGCTCCATCCTCAGCTATCTGAACTACAGCATTTAATGGTTCCATTTGTGCATGGTAGACATAGTCATTTTTATAATCTGCTGAAAACAACCGGGCAGCCGAACGAATAGCCTTTTTAGTATTTCCCTTTTCTACAACTACTTTTTCATCTCTTTCTTTGTCTGCTACTCTCTTATATTCATCATATATTTCTTCGGAATTAAAAGTACTTGCTATAGCATCGCTCCATTCAATTTCTAACCTGGATTTTGCAGCTAATACATTTTCTATTCGCTCACCAATAATACCGATAGCATAATCGAAAGAAACCAAGTGTAGAATACCGGGTAACTTCATTATTTCATCGCTATTTGTAAGCGTGGGTTTTGCACCATGAACCCTACCTCTTTCTAAAACGCCATAAAGCATACCTGGTAAAATGACATCTATTGCAAATTGTGCTGACCCGTTTGTCTTTGCAGGTATATCTGTCCTTGGAAGGTCATGCCCAATAAATTTAAAATCTTTTGGATTTTTTAGTTGATGTAATTCAAAATCAGGGATTTCTTCGGGTACCACTAAATCTTTGACCAAATCGCCGTAGGCTATTTTCATCCCACTGTTTTCATCCAATACATGACCATCGGAAGTCGAGAGTCCGTCAATAGGTACATTCCAGATTCTAGCAGCATTGTGCATCAGTATAAATCGTGCTTGAGCACCGGCTTTTCTTAGCAATGAGTAGTATCCTTTGGTTACACGGCTACCTGCTGAAAGCATAATTTTCCTCCCTGAACCCCAGCCGTCAGAGCCATAAGTATTAGATATCTGGGGAGAAAATTCCACTTGGACATTATCCCAGTTGGCATCCATTTCTTCAGCGAATATTGCTGGTAATGATGTCATCGAACCCTGACCCATTTCAGCTGCAGGATTGTAAATTACAATCTTACCATCTTCAGACATTTTGATCCAGGAAGTAATTTGATGTTTTTTTAATTGAGCAGCTACATGTGATGGATTTTTACAAGAAATAAATTGCGGGAGTATTCCTGATGCGCCTATTAAAAGTGCGATTCCACCACTTCTCTTTATAAATTGCCTCCTGTTAGTTGAGTCTGTTTTGGACTTTGAATATTTCATTTTGAAAATTCTTTTGACGATAAATGTTTACAATCACGTTCTTTTTAATCTCCTTCATTCACTGCCACTTCCTTCCCGGCAGCTTTCTGTATTGCCTTTAGTATCCTCATATAAGTACCACAACGACACAGGTTACCATTCATATGTGTGACGATTTCATCCCGGGATGGGCTTGGGTTATTCGCCAGCAAAGCTGCTGCCTGCATAATCTGCCCAGATTGACAATACCCACATTGTGGGACCTGAACATCAATCCAGGCCTGTTGCAATGGATGATTTCCCAGGTCATCAAGGCCTTCAATTGTCGTTATCTTTTGTCCACTCGATACCCCGTCTACAGGCATAACACAAGCTTTCATTGGATTGCCATTAACATGTATGGTACAGGCACCACACTGCGCTATCCCGCATCCGTATTTTGTACCTGTCAGGCCCAGATGTTCGCGAAGTACCCAAAGTAAAGAAGTACCTTCGGCAACATCAATACTTTTTTTCGCTCCATTTATGTGTAATTGGTAAGTCGCCACAGCTATGCGTTTTTGTGAATATGTAATTTAAGGAAAAGACTCATTCTTATTATGTTTATGCAGTCAAAGTTTACAAATACTTATGAATAAGATGGCCCTGCACTGGCAGATATTATTGGGGATGGCGTTAGGTATAGCTATAGGTCTGGCAGGCACTTATGTCAGCTGGGGTACTTCTTTTATAAGTGACTGGATTAAACCCTTCGGTCAAATTTTCATCAATCTTCTGAAACTAATCGCCGTACCCCTTGTCTTTATTTCACTTTCCAAGGGCATATTAGATCTTAAAGATCTGTCCACGCTATCCAAAATAGGTGGGAGAGCTATATTATATTTTATTCTGACCACTGTCTTTGCCGTATTACTAGGCTTGGTGTTAGTTAATATTTTTGAACCGGGAGCCCATGTAAATCCTGACACCTTAACCATGCTTACCAATGATATTCAGAGTTCGGCATCAGGCAAATTAGACAAGCCTGCCGGATTAAAAGGCCCCTTGGACTTTCTTGTTAAGATGGTTCCACAGAATATCATAGAAGCTGCGGGAACAAATTCAAATATGTTGCAGGTAATCTTTTTTACAGTTTTCTTCAGTATTTCTCTCCTGCTACTTCCGTCAGACAAACAAGTACCTCTAAAAAATCTATTTGACAGTCTCAACGATGTTTTAATAAAAATGGTTGATTTGATCATGCTGTTTGCACCCATTGCCGTCCTCGCCTTGATGGCCTCATTGATTACTGAGACGACCAATGCAGAATTATTCGTGGCCCTTCTTGGTTATGCTCTTGTCTTAATATTGGGTATGATTATATTACTGTGTTTTTATGCCTTTCTTATCAAATTTTTCACGCCAATGCCGGTAGGGAAATTTTTAAAAGGAATTTTCCCTGCTCAATTAGTGGCACTTACTACAAGTTCAAGTATGGCTACATTGCCCATAACGATGGAGTGTGTAGAAGACAACTTAGGAGTCGACAAGGAGATAACCAGTTTTGTGTGCCCGGTAGGTGCAACCGTGAATATGGATGCCACGAGTCTGATGCAGGCGATTGCTTCCGTATTCATATGTCAGGTGATGGGCCATGCTTTGGGCATAACCGATTTCTTTACTATTATATTGACCGCCTCACTGGCATCGATAGGAGCTGCGGCAGCGCCGAGTGCTGGGATTGTAATGCTTATCATGGTATTGGAATCAGTAGGCTTTCCTTCCGAAAATCTTCCAGTGGCCCTGGCTATGATTTTGGCTGTTGACCGACCACTTGACATGGGCAGAACTGTCGTAAATATTTCAGGAGATAGTTGTGTCTCCGTCTTGGTAGCGAAGTCATTAGGCAAATTGTAATCTGTCTTATATCTTGTGATAATGTCTATCTTCGGCCGAATAGTACAAGAAAAGTATATTGGTTATTACCAACAGACCGAATCTCGCGATATATCTCATGATTCTCAGCGCCGTCTCATTCACCTTTATGGATGGCATATTGAAATATTTAGACCATGTTTCTTCCTATCAACTGGTGTTTTTCAGAGCGGTGACAACATTGGTTCTTTGTGTTACATATCTGATAATTAGAAAAGTCCCCCTTTTGGGTACCAATCGAAAATGGCTTTTGATTCGTGGCATTGTAGGTACGATTTCAATGACGTTATTTTTCCTGGCAATCAAACATATCCCCTTAGGTTCAGCAGTGACCCTACGCTACACCTCCCCTATTTTTGCAGCCATTTTAGCATTGCTTTTTCTTGGTGAACGAATTCGCCGTATTCAATGGTTATTCTTTATTATGGCATTCGCAGGTGCCGCTTTATTAAAGGGTTTTGACTTCCGGGTTACAACACTGGGTTTCATTTTAATCATGGCATCAGCTGTATTTAGCGGTATGGTATACGCAGTAATAAAAAAGATAGGGAATTCAGAACACCCATTAGTGATCGTGGGATATTTTATGCTTGTAGCAACTATGACAGGTGGGATACTCTCTTATTCGACTTGGGTGACACCTGACGGATCAGATTGGATACTTCTTTTGTCACTTGGGATATTTGGATTTTTTGGGCAACTCTTAATGACTTTATCTCTGCAAATGGATCTATTGACACGGGTGATACCATTCAAATATACAGAAGCGTTACTCGTCGTACTGGTTGGACTTATTTGGTTTGGCGAAGGATTTAGCACAATTGCTTTTCTGGGTATCCTCTTGATTATTGCAGGGATGGTTTTAAATACTGTCTATTCTAAAAAAGGTGACTTTCCTGGAAGTGAAAAAATATCCGATGCAGATAATATTCTGACTTAACTCATACACTGTCATATGAGCATTGAGCAAATATTCAAATTTAATCATCCTGGAGAAAAGGATACTATCCGATTTTTTCAATTTGCATTTCAAGAGTGCAAATTTTTTATACGATGCGAGAATGACATCAACTGAATTTGCAGAATTTCGAATTGTCCATTAATAAAATGAACTACGAGGAGACTCTATTTATAGTATTTTTAATCTTTAACGCTTAACATGTCCCATCCTCCATATATTTTTATAATTCTAGTTTTACTATTTATTGGTTGTGCCCCAGTAACAAAAGAACCACCACTAAGTTTAATTATTGATGCTGATACTGCCAATGAAGTAGATGATCTATATGCACTGGTCAGGGTAATTATTGAACCTTCTATTAACTTATTAGGCATCACTTCTGCTCAATTTCATACATCACCTCTGGCAAGTGACACTACGGTTTTAGAAAGTCAAAAGATCAATGAAACCTTGCTTCAGATAATGAATGTTAAAGACATTCCTCTTCCTGTAGGGAGCAATGATCCAATTATTAACGAGGATGAGCCAGCATCATCTGAAGCCTCACAATTTATAATTGACAAGGCACTTCAAATGCCAGGGGAAGAAATATTGCATTTAGTAATTCTTGGTTCGTGCACAAATGTAGCATCGGCCATTTTACAAGATCCCACAATTATTCCCAGGATCAATGTGCACTATCTGGGATTCTGGCACGATCAGGAAACCAACAGCTATAATAAAAAAGAATTTAATTCAGGCAATGATACGCTGGCAGTTGAAATATTACTCAATACACGTGGGTTAAAACTTGATATTATGAGTGCCACAACATCTCAACACCTCGTTTTTGAAAAAGAAAAAGTGGATTCATTGTTGAAAGGTCAAGGTGGCGTCGCAGACTATCTCGTCGATAGATGGGAATCATACACCAGGTGGTGGACTGATGAAGACCCTCTTAAAGAAAGATGGATTATGTGGGATCTTGCATTGATCGAAGCCTTACTAAAACCAGAGATGGCAACAAGAGCCAAATTTACTACGCCAAAGGAGAATACAAATCGAATCATTACTATCTATACTGAAATAGATGTCCCCGCTATGTCGAAAGATTTTTGGGATAAAATGGAATCATATTTGAATTCAAGGGATTAGAATAAAAGACCCTGTCATTTATTCCATTCTGTATTGAGTTGATGCCAATTACTATCCACTATTTCTCTCGCTGTTTCTTCGAGATCCAGATTCATTAACTCTTTGCTCACTTTAAGAACTTCTTCTTTTAAATCTATCGGTAAAGAAGAATATCCAGATCTGGCACCGAGAATGAATCCTGCAATAGCTGCAACTGTATCATTATCTCGTCCATAATTCACAATGAAGGTCATAGTCTTTGTGAATTCGCCATCACCATAATAGAGCCCAGCCAACAAGATTTGCCAGATTTCCCCTGCATGAAATGAAATTGACTTTTTTCTCTTATCAAGTTCTGTATAAATAAAGTCCAATTGACCCCATTCTATATAATCGCCATTATATCCTTGTGGTATAATAATTTTAGAAGAATCCTCTAATAAATTTTCACTGGACATATCTACAATATTTTGAGAATCTTCGAAAATATTATATGCCAATCGCCCAATCAAACGACTGTCTTGATAATCAAAGGGATCTACAAACTTGACTGTATTCATAATGGAATCCATATCATCGGTATGTAGCGCCATGAATGTTAGGGCACTTGCAAGACTTGATATATCCTTTGCATAGCCTATATCAAAGATAGCGTGATCATATGCGGTCTCATACGCCAGTTCTGTAGTGGCACTCACCAGACCAAACATAGGTGTGTATAATAATCCTGCACAGGACATCTCACCACCATAAAACCTGTTCAGAGATTTTTCATATTCTTTTATACCCTCTTTATGAGCAATCGTTACCCTCGCCCATTCTTTTATCCAATTTACTTGATCCATGCGATCATCCAAAAGATCAGTTGACAATTGAACACTTTTTTCAGAAAGGCTTTTGATCAAACTTTGATAATAGTTGGTGATATAAGATGCAAAATTATTATCAGTTAAGTTGGCGCTGTTTTTCAATAAATATTTGCCAAGCAGATATTTCCATCTTGTATCATCAGTTGTTCCCCCAGCCGGCAAATTATGCTCCCAGGTACCTTCAGGGCTTTTCTGTCGAACAACCGGGGTTATGCTATTGATGAAGCCATAAACTGCCTGTATCTCTGCCCTATCCCACATCTCCGTTGATGCCCCCATCGCATCTCCGATGGCAGAACCGACTAAAGCACCCAAAACTTTGTCATAGTAACGATCCTTCGTTATCATCGTAGAGAAAGGCCCATATGGGCTGACAGGTGGCTTTTCAATAGCCAGTATAGGAGCATCTTTGCAACTAATCAGAATAGAAAAGATCAAGATTAAACTGAATAAAATTTTATGCTCCCTCATCCTATAACCATTCTTTTCGCTATTTGTAACAGTGTACCCTTTTCATCCAAAGTTCGCTCAAGAGGAAGCTGAGCGAGGCCGATGATACGTCGCATTATTTCAATTCCTGCGACTTGTCTTACAAGTTTTTCATGGCATTCATGATTATAGTAATCGATGATCTTTTCTAAGAAGTGTTCATTCATTGTAGCCATTATAATATGGGCCACCATGACACCTATATCGAATTCTTTAAATCCCACAAAACTAAATTCCGCATCCAGAACATAAATATCACCACCACTATTCATCCAACTCCCCGGGTAATAATCGCCATGCAATAAATTCTCGCCATAACTTAAATACTGCGCACCAATTATAGATATTTGCGTCTTTAGATCTTGGTCTTGTATAATTGGCTCTGCAAGTTTACCCAAGCCGGGTTGAATTATATCCAGGTCAAATCCATTGTCCTCCAGATACGGTAGAACGAAGATATGCTGATGATTGAGTTTTCTCAACCCGATATTACGAGGATAGTCCTTGCCGGGATTGGACTGATGGATAACGCCCAATATGTGAACTAATTTTTCTAATTGGTTTTCCTCAATTGTGCGGGTCTTATACAGTATGGTGAGGTCTTCAGTATCACCTAAATCTTCCATCTGAATCAAGTGATCGTGCTTGTCATAGCCAAGTATTTTCGGTAGATATGCATCAATATCCCTGACGGTCTTATAAAATTGATATTCAGTATCAATCCGATCTAGTGGCGCTTCCAAGTCTTTATATTTTTGCACATATGGCCGGGACTGCTTGAGGATAAAAGATCTGGTATCCGTACATATCCTGAGCACTACATTCATATTTCCTGCTCCCGGGATCTCAATACTCTTTATTCTTTCGTTGCCCAACCAACTTTTTTGGCGAAGTATCTTTTCGAGTTCGTTGATGGGCGTATCTATATTTATATAATTCAAAATTGAACTTTGTATTTAGTACACTAACGATCAATTGCAAGTATCTTCAGGATACACGCATACCATAAAGGTAGTCCGATTTTTCATGCAAAATCAATTGGTGTTCTTACGCTGGATAGGCAAGCTACTTTTGAAAAATTGAATGAAAAATCCAAAAATTATTGAATCTCAGTAATTCATTACTTTGAATGTACAGCGTCGGAGGTGTCGTATTGTGTTAGCCACGGCTGGTCGATTCATGGGCAAAAGTCTTGATGCGATTCATATCGGTAACATATTTGACTATTTCAATAATTGCGACAACTTTACCGTCAATTATTGAATTATATTCATTTAGAAGTTGTGCTGTGATATCACATGATAATCTCATAACCTAAAATAGAGGAGGTTATAAAATATATTTAAATTAGCGATACATTTAGTGTAATTTTATACACAATCAACTAATTATAGTCATGTCAAATATTAAAATATTATTGGGTTTCTTACTCATCTGTTTTTTCGCATGCGGCGGTGATAAGAAACCATCTGAAGGAGGCAGTTTTACTAAAGATGCAGATAAAATAGAATCAGAGAGCAATCTATCCGCAGCTTGCGAAAAAGACCTGGCCAAGTATGGCGAGTTTCTTGACGATGCGCGAGCTTTTATTAAAAAAAGAGCTGAAGGTGTCGAATTAACGGAAGCGGATGAAAAAGAATGGAATAAAAAAACACAAGCCCTTGCCATGGAATTTACGACCAGTGCTGGTGCGTATACGGATCCAAATTGTGCCATTGCATTTTCTAAAATGCAAGCTTCATTTAATCAAGTAATGATGGAATTGGCCAGAGCCCAGATGTAAAGAATAATTCCTTGTTTTGTTTGTCTTCATTTGATTTTGGAACCCCATATGCATTGAATTTATCACTTCGTGCTATTCATGTCTGTGCATTTACAACGCATCATTCTATCATTAATTCAGTTACTCATTAATTCAGTTACTCACTACGTCATTTCATCATGGTAGCTTTTTAGCATTGTAGCATTGTCTGAGAGCTTACGCTTTCACTCGTTTCGAGTCATGCTGGATAGCGGGATCGAGCTCGACCCGTTCGGGATCAGTCGTTCATTAACTCATTACAACCATAAAGTAAATGAAGATCTCTACTTTAGCAGTGCAATTTTATGGTTACAAAATCTTTTCTTAAAAATACATGGCACATATCCTTTCCGGTCATTCTGACTAATCTCATTCAGACTTCCATATTAATAATTGATACATTAATGATTGGCAGACTTGGGCCTGAAGCCATCGCTGCCGTCGGAATGGGTAATATTATTCGATTGCTTGTACTCATTACCATTCTTTCAGTGTCCGGTGGAGCCATGAGTATGATGGCGCAGGCGAAGGGGGGCAGAGATCCGATCAGGATGAGTTTTGTTACGCGCCAATCACTGATAGCAGGATTACTTCTTTCAATTTTTATAGGTATTTCCGGAATATTGGTCACACCTCCTTTACTCACTTTCATGAATAGTGGAGGAGATTCGATTATTGTAAATATTGGTACTGATTATCTAAATATAATATTCCTTGGGACACCATTTATTGTCTTAAACTTTACGTCAAACAGGTTAATGCAGGGAGCTGGGGATACCACCACACCGTTTGTTCTGACAATTTTGCTTTTTATCTTCAATGTCCTTTTCAACTACATATTTATATTTGGATACGGTCCGATACCTGCATACGGTGTGATGGGCGCTGCTATCGGTACTATTCTTGCCCGCGGTCTTTTGGCATTCGCTTCAATTGGAATCTTTTATTCCGGAAGGAACGTCGTAAAAATTCTAAAGGGATCGTGGACGCCACATTTGCAAATGATAAAAGATATTCTGTCAATAGG
>JAJCYJ010000963.1 GCA_029262975.1 Saprospiraceae bacterium | reverse complement strand
TATAAAGTCACCTAATCCTTTTTGGCTCGCCTCAGCCCCACCGACTAATTCCGGCTATCAGATTATGAAGGCTTTTGATGCTGGCTGGGGAGGAGCAGTTTGGAAAACTTTAGGTGTCCCTGTTATCAATGTATCGAGCAGGTATGGAGCGGTCAACTATAGAGACACCAGGATTATGGGATTCAACAATATCGAGTTGATCACAGATAGACCTCTTGCCGATAACCTGAGAGAAATCGAAGAAGTAAAAAAATACTTTCCCGATCACGCTGTTATTGCATCTCTAATGGTACAGTCCAGAGCCGAGTGGCATCAGATTGTAAAAGATGTAGAAAATGCAGGATGCGATGGCATCGAATTAAACTTTGGATGCCCGCATGGTATGTGCGAGCGGGGCATGGGATCTGCAGTTGGACAAGAGCCTTCTGTCTTGAAAACTATAACGTCATGGGTAAAAGAAGTATCAACAGTCCCGGTGATTGTGAAGCTGACACCTAATATTACAGACATTACCGAGCCTGCTAAAGCTGCTGCTGCAGGAGGTGCTGATGCGATCTCGTTAATCAATACGATTCAAAGTATAGTCAATGTAGATTTGGACACATTCGCACCCAATCCACAAGTAGATGGAAAAAGTACACATGGGGGATATTGCGGTCCGGCAGTCAAACCGATCGCACTCAATATGGTCAAATGTTGTGCGCAAGATAATGAAGTTAATATTCCAATTTCCGGTATTGGTGGCATCGAGACCTGGCAGGATGCAGTCGAGCATATGTTGTTAGGAGCATCAAATGTACAAGTGTGTACTGCGGCTATGCATTATGGATTCGGCATCGTAAGAGAGATGACAACCGGTCTGAACGATTATATGGATGAGAAAGGATTTAAATCGCTGGATGACTTAATTGGAAAAAGTGTTCCCAGAGTTGAATCATGGGAACATTTAAATCTAAATTATAATGTCATAGCCGAGATTGATTCATCTAAATGCATCGGTTGTCAACTATGTTATATAGCATGTGAAGATGGTGCCCATCAAGCCATCAGCATAGGAACAAATGGAGATACACGTATTCCAGAAATTATAGAAGAGAATTGTGTCGGTTGTAATCTTTGTTCCCTCGTATGTCCCGTCGAAGAATGTATCACCATGGTCGAAGTTAAAAATGATTTGGGACATGAGAGTTGGACAGATTATGTGAATCAAGGTAAAGCCCCTGAGACTTTTGATGATGATCGTGCTGGAGGAAAACATCATTGGGTGCCAGAACCAAAGGATGCTTTGAAGAACAAATTATAATTTCTGTATTTATAATAATGACTGACTTATTTTTAAAAGCCGCAATTGAAGAGGCTAAAAAAGGACTGGCAGAAGGAGGCATTCCGATAGGCAGCGTTCTCGTATATAAAAATGAGATTATCGGCCGTGGTCATAATCGCCGGGTTCAAAATGGAAGTGTTATACGCCACGGCGAAATGGATGCCTTGGAAAATGCGGGGAGGCTTCCTGCCAGCGTATACAGGGAATGTTCTATGTACACTACCCTTTCTCCCTGCTCCATGTGTAGTGGTGCGATCGTCCTTTATGAAATACCTAAAGTAGTGATCGGCGAAAACAAAACCTTCCTGGGTGAAGAAGGATGGCTGCGTTCTAGAGGTGTGAAACTCGAAGTTCTTAATAACCTTGAATGCATACAATTAATGACTGAATTTATCAAAGTCAATCCCAACTTGTGGCATGAAGATATTGGGGTATAAATATGTAAGGCAACAGTTTTCCTCTAACTCTTAAGTTTATTCCAGGACCATAACATAGGAAGTCCTGTCCCAAAGAAGAATATACAATCCAGAATATACATAGGGCTATCCAGATTCAACCGAACGAGACTGACCAATACACCTATGCCACAAATAATTTGAAATATTGCAAAGTATTTACCCCGCATTAAATTCTCTTTCCACTTCGCGCTAAGTCGTAAAAATCCAAATCCTATAAATGCAAAAGCAATACCTGTCATTTTCATCCAATAGTCCAACATAGGATGATATTCAAATTGCTGATCACTTATATAATTTAGAAAATTAAAAACCGAAGGTCCTGATATAATAGTGGCCAGGATGCAAATGCTCCAACCCACACCTGCCGCAAATGCACTTAACCTGTATATTATGAGCGTCTTTGAATTCACCACTTACTTTATGGTCTTTATCCCTGAATTTACGAATAAATCATCGGATTGCCGACTTTAGCTTTTCTATCCATTATCATTTCTTTTACCTAAGTTTAGCGGTATAGAAATTTTATATGCTCACAAAACTGCTTATCCTTCTTTTTTACTTCGCCATTCTCTTCTTTATTGGCTACTGGTCTTCCAAGAAAGTCAAGGATATTAAGGACTACTATGTCGGTGGTAAAAAATTAGGTTTTTGGGTAGTGGCCTTTTCAGTTCGGGCCACAGGAGAATCCGCCTGGTTGCTATTGGGATTGACCGGGCTTGGTGCCATGGTCGGTATCAGTGGTTTATGGGTCGTCTTTGGAGAAGTGCTGGGTGTCAGTATTTGCTGGTTAGTAATGGCCAAAAGATTTAAGCGTATCAGCGATAGTTATAATTCTATTACTATTCCCGATTATTTGGTCAGTCGGTTTCGATCGACGACCCATCACCTCAGAATTATCTCTGCCACCATTCTTTCTGTTTTTGTCATTATATATGTCAGTGCCCAGATTGATGCAACCGGTTCAGCTTTTGAAGCATTTCTGGGTTGGAATTATTTTGTAGGCGCACTGGTTGGTTTTAGCATTGTATTAGTTTATATCCTGTTTGGTGGATTTGTTGCGGTCGCCTGGTCTGATTTATTCCAGGGTATTCTGATGTTTCTTGGCTTAGTACTCTTACCTATCATTGGTTTTTACATGTTGAGAGATGGTGAATCTCTTTGGACAGGTCTTCACAATATAGACCCGGAACTTTTAAATATCTGGGGACCGGGAGGTTGGACAGCTATTAATATTGCAACAGTACTGGGCTATGCCTTTATTGGATTAGGATTTCTGGGTTCTCCACAGGTTTTTGTCCGATTTATGTCCATAAAGAATAGAGCAGAAATAACCAAAGGAACATATGTAGCCATCATTTTTACACTGTTAACTGACACATCAGCCGTATTAATTGGAATGTTGGCCCGCTACTTCTTCACAACTGCTGGTGTGGACGCTGAATCAGTCTTAGGTATAAACGCTCAGAATTCTTTGATAACTCTGGTAGAATACCTGCTTCCATTGTTCTTTATAGGCATCTATATCGCCGTTGTGCTCTCCGCCATCATGTCTACTATTGACAGCTTGTTAGTAGTGGCTTCGAGTGCTATCGTAAGGGATATTTACCAACAAATTCTACGG
>JAJCYJ010000962.1 GCA_029262975.1 Saprospiraceae bacterium | reverse complement strand
TATTATCATTATTCTATTCATCATTCCATTATTTTGGTGAAGAATTAATGATTGCAAATTATCATTTCCAAATCTTATTATTCTAATATCAGTTAACTAATCAGGAAAAATGGCTCAGATTAATACTCGTTACGTCAATTTGGTGAATCACGAAACAGGAAAAACCTATGATATACATACTCCCCAAACCTATTGCACGGAGCATAATGAGCCCCTGGTAGCTCAATATAATCTTCAAAAACCGCTGAATAAGGGTATTCTTCAAAATAGACCATTCAACATGTGGCGGTACAAAGAATTGCTACCACTTTGGGATGACCAATACATCGTCTCCCTGTGTGAAGGTTTCTCTCCTATTTTGGAAATGAAAAACCTGGAAAAGAAGTATGCCTTTGGGCAACTATTAATGAAAGATGAGGCTGGCAACCCCACCGGATCTTTTAAAGCCCGTGGCCTGGGGATGGCCGTAAGCAAAGCCTATGAGTTGGGTATCCGCTCATTTTCCATTCCGACGGCAGGTAATGCAGGAAGCGCATTGAGTGCTTACTGCGCCAAGGGAAATCTGGAAGCGCATATATATATGCCAAAAGCGACCCCTAAAATGTTTCAACTGGATTGTAAGATTATGGGGGCCACTGTTAATGTAATTGACGGAAATATTTCAGACTGTGGCAAGGCGATGAGGGCGGATAATGGGGATGCAAAATGGTGGGATGTAACAACGCTCAAAGAACCCTTCAGACTGGAAGGAAAGAAAACAATGGGTTATGAAATCGCAGAACAACTAAATTGGAAGCTTCCGGATGTCATCATTTACCCGACAGGAGGTGGGACCGGTTTGATTGGCATATGGAAAGCGTTTCAGGAAATGAAAGAATTGGGATGGATCAAGGAAATCCCGACACGCATGGTCGCAGTACAAACCGTAGGTTGTAACCCAATCGTTCAGGCATTTAATGCAAATCTCACATCAGCAACTCCCTATGAAGACCCTGGTGTTACCATAGCCAATGGGCTACGCGTACCACATGCATTTGGACACAAACTAATTTTAAAAACGATTTATGACAGTAATGGAATGGCTATTGATGTAACCGAAACTGAAATTATAAATGCGCTCAATGAATTTGCCACGAATGAAGGACATTTTCTATCGCCAGAAGGTGCTGCTGTCTGGCATGCTGCTAAAAGTCTTCGTTCTTCTGGCTGGATCAAGGACAATGAACATGTGGTATTGCTTAATACCGGGAGTGGTTATAAGTATGCTGAAAATTTATGGGATTAGGGGGTGGATTTGGTCTTTATCACAAATTCTACTTAATAAAAAGCAGCAAGCCACCGTCCTACATTTAAGGAGTTGCCGGACGCAGAAGCAAATCCTCCGACCTTCGGCCACCTCCTTAAAAGGAAGAACGACCGATCCCAAGAACGACTGATCCCGCAGGGTCGAGTGCGACAGCGCTCGAAGGGAAGAACGACTGATCCCGAAGGGTCGAGTGCGACAGCGCTCGAAAGGAAGAACGACTGATCCCGAAGGGTCGAGTGCGACAGCGCTCGAAAGGAGTGAATGCGTAAGCACGTATACAATGCTATAATGATTCAATGACGAAAGGAGTGAATGCGTAAGCACGTATACAATGACATAATGACGAAAGGAGTGAATGCGTAAGCACTTATACAATGACATAATGACGAAAGGAGTGAATGCGTAAGGTACTGTCTTAGAATCCAACTTTTTAAAGCTCCTCCTTTATAACAGGCAGAGACCACTTTGATTATTAAATCAGAATCGACATGATATAACAAAGGACTCAATTTCGTCCATTGCATCGTTTGAAAGATTGCTATTCTGCTAAATCTTGATGCGTATTAAATTTAATAATTTCAGAGTTGACATTCTTTTATCTTGATACTCTCCCACTCGCATCACCACTCAATAACTTTTCTACCTCTTCAACTGTTGACAAATTGGCATCACCTTGAATCGTATGTTTTAAGCAAGATGCGGCCACCGCAAAATTCAATGCTTTCTGGTCATCTCCCCCAGATGTCAGCAACCCATAAATTAAGCCGCCCATAAAACTATCTCCTCCTCCAACTCGATCCACGATATGTGTAATCTGATATGTTGGAGCCTTGAAAAGTTTTTTGCCATCATATAGTACACCGGACCATGTATTATGAGAAGCTGATATGGATCCTCTTAACGTGGTGATCACTTTTTTAGCGCGCGGAAACATCTCCATTAATTGCTTTAGCACTGAAAGATAAGCTTCGCCATCCACAGATCCACCATGCGTAACATCGACGCCTTCAGGATGCAATCCAAAATGTTTTTCAGCATCTTCCTCGTTTCCCAGTATTATATCACATCCGGCAACCAATTCGGGCATTACGTCTCCCGGTTCTTTACCATATTTCCAAAGCTTTTTGCGATAATTTAAATCTGTAGATACTGTGACACCCAGCTTATTAGCCATCTGTATCGCTTCCAGACAAGCATCCGCGGCTCCTTGTGAAATCGCAGGTGTAATGCCCGTCCAATGAAACCAATCCGCATCTTTAAACACTGATTGCCAATCGACCATTCCTTTTTGTATAGTCGACATGGCCGAATGTGTTCGATCGTACACGACTTTGCTTCCTCTGCTTACTGCTCCTGTCTCTAAAAAATAAATACCCAATCGCTCTCCACCTCGCACGATATGATTAGTTCCTACATTTCTTTTTCTCATTTCCATAAGCGCACAATCCCCAATATCATTCGCTGGAAGTCGTGTAACGAAGTCAACATTTAAACCGTAATTGGCCAATGAAACGGCAACATTGCTTTCACCTCCTCCATATACTACATCAAAGCTATTGGCTTGAGAAAACCTTGCCCATCCGGGAGGGCTTAACCGAAGCATAATTTCACCAAAAGTTACAATCTTTTTCAAATCATCACATTTTATGAGAAAGCTAATCCGCCATTGATGTCGAAATTAGCTCCTGTTATGAATGAACTATTATCTGAAGCCAGGTAAATTACCAAGTCTGCTACCTCGTCCGGTGTACCTTCCCTCCTTACTGGAGTTTTACCGGCTACGGTTTTTCTAACTTCATCTTTCGTGAAATCATCGTGGAATTTGGTTCCAATCAAACCGGGACAAAGTGCATTTACTCTAATTCCTTTAGGTCCGAGTTCCTTTGCCATTGCTCTTGTAAATGTAGTTACTGCCCCTTTAGAAGATGCATATAATGAAGATCCACCACCTCCGCCGTCTCTTGCTGCAAGAGAAGAAAGATTTATAATTGAGCCTCCTTCTACCATCAAAGGTTCAAATACTTGCATAGTAAAGACAGTACCCTTGAAGTTTACATCCATTACTAAGTTATAGAAAGACTCGTCAATTTCTTGTAGGGTTTTACGAGCAAAAAGACCACCAGCATTATTTACCAGAATATCAACTTTGTTACCAAATGCCTCAATCGTTTTGGCCTTTAAATGTTTAATGTCTTCTATTTTTGAAACATCCGCTTTGACAGCTATAGCGTCACCTCCAAAAGATTTGATTTGATCTAATGTTTCCTGAGCTCCAGACTCTGAGTTGTAATAGTTCACTACTACCTTTGCTCCTTCTTTTGCCAGCTGGATGGAAATTGACCTTCCTATATCTCTGCCTCCTCCAGTTACGACTGCTACTTTTCCTTTAAATTTACTCATTCTAATTTTTCAAAGATTTAAATATTAAATGCCCAACGCTTGACCACCGCCAATCTGGATCGTTTCGGCTGTTATGAATGAAGCATCTTTACTAGCTAAGAAAGAAACAACACCAGCAACATCTTCTGGTTGACCTAATCTCCCAAGCATAATATTGTTAGCCCAAGAGGCAAAAACTTCTGGTTTCGTTGATTTAATTTGTTTATGAAATGGTGTGTCAATTGTACCCGGAGATACTGCATTCACTCTAATACCATATTCAGCTAAATCTTTTGCTAATGCTCTAGTAATTGCATGAACTCCGGCTTTAGATGTTCCATAAATTCCAGCTCCAGGTCCTCCTGCATTCCATGCTGCATTTGACGTATAGTTGATTATTGAAGGATGTGCTCCCTTTTTCAGGAATGGTATGGCAGCTCTCGAAGCGAAAAACACAGAATCCAGGTTTAATGCCATTACAAATCTGTAAAATTCTGTAGTCATTTCTTCAAACCTGGATCTTCCACCTAATCCACCTGCGTTATTTACAAGAACATCTATTCTGCCATATTTTTCACCAATTTTGTTGATATTTTTAGTTACTTCTTCTTCCTTGGTAACATCGAATCCGCAATATTCAGCAGTAATCCCTTCGGCAACAAGTTCTTCAACTCTTTTCGCTCCGGCTTCATCCTGGATACCGTTTAATACTACAGTATATCCGTCTTTACCCAATCTTTTTGCAACTTCAAAACCAATTCCTCCTGTGGCTCCAGTTACAACAGCCACTTTTCCATTTAATTTACTCATCGTTTAATATTGTATTTATATATGTTAAAATATTTCTATCTTTTAATTCACTGTGTTTTCTACTAGCCTTACTTTTCTAATTAATATGAAGATAGCCAGTACAGAGAGCACCACAGATAATGTAATTACTATAAATGCCGGTGTATATGATCCTCCCTTGGTAATGTTTCCAATAAACCAATTCATTATGATAGGAGAAAAGGCGGCTATTGTCCCGGCTAATCCGGCTAATGTACCTACCGATGGTCCTTTAAATAAATCGCTTGATAGGGTTTGAATATTACCTATTGCAAATTGGAATCCAAAGAGCGCTACTCCTGCCAGATAAATGAATGTCATATAATTAGAATCATTTACAATTAATATAATGCACACAAAGCCGATTATTATTAAAAGAGCCCCTAACACTATACTTGCTTTTCTGCCAAAATCTACAGAAGTACGTTTTATTATTTCCTCAGTAAATATGCCGCCTAATATTCCGCCTGCGGCAGCCATTAGATAAGATATCCACATCGTATTTCCAATTTCTTCGATACTTAGACTAAATTTAGAATTCAAATAAATGGGCATCCAACCGGCAAAGAACCACCAAATTGGTTCTATAAAAAATCTACAAAGCAAAACTCCCCAAGGTTGTTTATAACTCAGGATTTTCCCAACACTTAAACTTTTAGCGCCTTCAACAGCTACATCATTATTCTCGATTCGGTCATTAAGTATCAAGTTTTTTTCGTCTTCAGTAATCCAAGGATGATCCTCAGGTTTTGACTTATTTAAAACCAACCAGGGAATAACCCAAAGCAATCCTAGTGCCCCTAAGATTATGTAGGTAGACTTCCATCCAAATTGAGCATACAGAAAAACTATAATAACCGGAGCAATCACATTACCTATAGAGGCTCCAGAGTTAAAAATACCTTGTGCTAATGCTCTTTGTTTTACTGGAAACCACTCTCCATTGCTCTTGACAGCACCAGGCCATAATCCCGCTTCTCCCAGTCCAAGCAGTCCCCGGGCGATTGATAATGTAATCACACCCCGTGCTAACGCGTGAAAGGCTGCTGCTGCAGACCATACTACGATAGAGACAACAAATCCTATTCGAGTTCCGATTTGATCGTACAATCTACCTGATAAAAACTTACTTGCAGCATAGGTTATCATAAAGATATTAAGCATGAGTGCATAATCAGAATTATCCATGCCCAAATCTTTACCCATTTGAGGCCAAAGTAAAGCAAATGCGGTTCTGTCAATATAGTTTATAACAGTCGCAATAAATATCAACCCAATAATCCACCAACGTAATCCTTTTAATTGCATCATGCCGTTTGATTATGTTTGAGTTAGAAAGTCTTCTCTTTGTGGACTAAAAACATCTATTAATGCACCATCTTTTTTGCAAACACATCCATGCATCACAAAAGGCGGAACATAATAAGAATCACCTGCTTTGATGATTCGAACGTCTTCACCGATTGTCATTTCAAATTCTCCACTTTGTACATATGTTACTTGTGAATGATGATGGTTGTGAAGGTCACCTATGCCCCCTTCTTTGAAATCTGCTACAACCAGCATGATCTTGTCATCATAACCGTGAATCTGTCTTCGAAGTAGTGGAGTAATTTGCTCCCATTCCATTTCGTCTTTATAGAAAAATTCTTTCGTTGTTTTTATCATTTTATTTACCTTTTATTCTTATTAATTATTTAAAAAAATACTTTGTCTGTTATTCAAAATAGTTTAATTGGATGTAAAAAGTTGATAATCTATTATGTTGAACTACCCCAATAAATTAAGAGGTTAATGAGCTAACTTTGCATTAAAATTCAAATTTCTTATTTTCTAGGAGCCGAACCTAAACCTATAGTCGCTGCTTTAAACCAAACTTCTGAATAGCTTCCATTTGCATATTGCTTTTTTAAATCTCCATCATAAATTTCTGACC
>JAJCYJ010000961.1 GCA_029262975.1 Saprospiraceae bacterium | reverse complement strand
ATCAACATTACATTCGGTTAACGGATAAAGGGGAGGAAATCAAATGCTCCAGGAGGATTTGAGAAAATTACCACAAATGAATTAATATTAATGATTTATTTGATTACGGATGATGGTAGATCGGATGTTATTGCCTTCTCTTTATTTTGTTGGAATTCGATAAGAAGTCTTAATATAACAAAAGAAATAAAAAATAAATTGCCGTAGTCCACTATTATAGTAGGAGGTGCGGAAGTAATTAGGGATACAAAATATATATTAAATATCCCAGCAGTATATATCGGATGTTTTGGTGAAGGCGAATTCATATTTACAGAGGTTATAAATAATATTCTGAAAGGGAGGAAGAACCATAATAACATTCACCGCATTTATTTTAAGAAGAAAATAACAAAATAGTATTTACTCCTCCCAGTACTGTTAGTGAGAATTTGGATACATTATTATCACCATATCTTCTTGGCTTTATAACTCCTAAGGATTATGGATATATGTAGATAGAAACAAAGAGAGGCTGTCCATTCAAGTGTATATATTGTAATGAGAGAAAGTGTCCTTTACGTTTGTTTCCGCTTGAAACAATTAAAAAAGAACTGGAATTGCCAATTAAATTGGGAGTGAAGAAAGTTATTCTTTTAGATTCTTCTCTTTACCCTGTTAGTGTTGCCGGACACCGAATTGAGAAAAGAAACAGAAAATTGATGGACTGAAAAAATTAGGTGTAAATTTAAGGCGAAACGATGGCACTCCATTTACGACTTAGTTTATAAGCCAGAATATCGAGCTTCATGCAAAAGGAATGACATCTTTTCTGGAATCTATATCTTTCTCAAATCCCCATTTGGTGCATTATGTTTTATTAGAAACGGAATCTGAGTTTAATGCATCAATAATTCGTAAGATGAGAAACAGTATTAAGGTTAAAGACTAATTTCCAAGAAACCCTGTCAGGATATTTACCATTTTCCCTTTTAAGGGGAAAGAATTAAGTAGTACATGGCTGAAGGAACTCGGCAAACTGGTATTAATTTTCTGGTATATTGAATTTAATGACTCATATGATTTGAAGGAATTATTGATACAATTTAAAAATGACAGGGAAAATTTCTATTTAGTGGGATTTTCAGCAAATTGTAATGTTAGATCTATTGCTGAAATACTGAAACAACTATCTGATAGTGATTCAATAAATCATGGTCACGTATTTTCAAAGATATACCTGTTATCGGCCTGGATATAAAAGATTTTTATTCTGGAAATCATAAAATACCTATGCCAGAAAAACTGTTTGAACACCGATTTTCACAGGCATTGAAATAATCATAATAATCCCCTAAAACATTCCCGTTCCCAGCTCCACATGCTTACCAGCCTTTTACCATTTTTTCAGGTTAAGTTTTTGTGTAGTGCCGTGCAGCCCTTTTCCCGTTTTGACTGTGCCTCTATTGTCGCTACTCAAAAGCGGATATTTTGCCTTTCCTTTTTTGGCTGCCAGGCAGTAAACTTTTCTAGGATTAGGGTTGTATTATGATTAATAAATACATATACTGATGATTATAAATATGCAAGAATGTATTTCTCCATATCTTAAGGCTGTTGTATGTCCAATAATCACTGTACAACAGCAGTAAATATTAGTACTTACTGTAGCTTTTACAGATATTTATTAATCAAAATAAAGCCCTAATGAAAAGTGATTTTGATCTTTTTGAATATTTTAAAAACCCTTCGTCGCAAAGGCAAAAACAGTACGATGCCATTCGTGCTATTGTCCTTGAAAAACAATCTGTAGAAATGGTTGCGAGGAGATATAATTACAAACATAGCACCATCTACGCTTTGCTCAGAGATGCTAAAGCGAGAAAAATAGAACTTTTCCCTGTTGTGCAAAAAGGGCCACAACAAAAGCGGACTCCTTCTAACGTGCAAGAAAAAATTATTGCCTATAGGAAACAAAGATTTTCAACCCCTGATATTCAATTCCGCTTAGCACAAGAAGACATTCATCTGTCAGTAAGCACAGTGGAGCGTGTTCTAAAGTACGCCGGTTTTGGCAAACTAAAGCGTAGAACAAACAAAGAACTTGGAAAGACTATCAAGGGGAAGGTCCTAGCTGAGCGCGCACAAGAGTTAAACTTTTCTGAACTTGAAACATTCCATGTTGACTGTCCCAGTGTAGGAGTATTTTTTTTTATTCCCTATATTTTAGAATCTGGCATTCTTGATTTAGTGAAAAAATGTAAACTGCCAGAATCAAGTGATATTGGAGCGACTCAAGCATGTTTATCAATGTTGCTTCTCAAATTGATAGGTGGCAAGCGACTCAGCCATATTGGCCCTTATGATAAAGAACCAGGGTTGGGAGTTTTTGCAGGATTAAATATTCTTCCGAAACCTACGTATATGTGTACCTATTCTTGTCGTTGCTCCGAACAACAGTTAATGGACTTGCAACACAAAGTAGTTTCACTTTTTCAAAAAAAGTATCCTGATTTTTATGGAAATGGGTTCATTAATCTGGATTTTCACTCTATTCCACATCATGGCGATGAGTCAGAAATGGAAAAGGTTTGGTGCGGAGCGAAAGGCAAGACCATGAAAGGAGCTAATACAATTTTTGCTTCTGATGGTATTAGCAATG
>JAJCYJ010000960.1 GCA_029262975.1 Saprospiraceae bacterium | reverse complement strand
AGAAGAAAAACAAGATTTGATGCATGTAGCGACGTGTCATTTATTGTCTTTGTTTGGTTTCTACGAATATGTTGGAAAAGATGATGAAGGATGGCCTCATTATCGCCAGGTTCAGATAGTTCCGGCAGAAGGAGAAAAAGCCCAGGAGAGGTTATTAAAAGAAAGTATCATCAGTTATTTTGGTCATAATTCAACTATTAATTCATTAGTTCATGAAAATTAAATTATTATTTCAAGCTGCTCTGGTAGTCTTAATATTTATCTCCTGCGGAGAGAAAAAGTACTTTGCGGTAATAGAAACCGAATATGGATCGATGAAAGCAGAGCTATACGATTCGACACCAGCCCACCGTGATAATTTTGTTAAGCTTGCCAATGAAGATTATTACGATGGATTAATATTTCATCGAATTATCAGTGGTTTTATGATTCAAGGCGGAGATCCGGATTCAAGAAATGCAACCCCAGAGCAAAGACTTGGAATGGGAGGGCCTGGATATACCATTCCTGCAGAGATAGGAGCGCCTCATTTTAGAGGTACTTTAGCTGCGGCCAGGACAGGAGGGGCATCAAACCCGGAGAAAAGATCAAGTGGTTCTCAGTTCTATATAGTCCATGGAACTAAACAGACAAGAAGAAATCTTGAGCAGATGGGGCAACAAAAAGGCATCGCTTATAATGAAGCTCAGATGGCTAAATATGAGGATATCGGTGGTGCACCCATGTTGGATATGGATTATACTGTTTTTGGAGAACTGGTAAGCGGATTTGACGTCCTTGATAAGATTGCAGCAGTTCAAAAGGATGGTGCTGACAGACCTTTAAAAGATGTTAAAATGACGGTAAGGATAACCAAGCAATAAATATGATAAATCGGTTATATTTTCTGATTATAATAGTTGGAAGCATTTTTGGATCTTGCTCAAGAACAACGCTCGAATTTGTTGTCAAAGAACCAGCGAAGATCAATGCACCTGCTGCCTACGAATTTGAGTTAACAGAGACTAACTGTACCTCATATGAGTGGGATTTTGGAGATGGAAATACATCTCGTGATAGTATTCCAAAACACACATACTATCTTTCCGGTAATTATATAGTGACTTTGAAAGGGCAAGCCGGTAAAAAAGTAAAAGAAGTAAAAAAAGAAATATTTGTGAAAGCACCAGAAAAATGTCTTGTAAAGATTGAAACTCCTTTTGGTCATATGATCGCAGAGTTATTTGACGGGACACCGAAACATCGGGATAATTTTATAAAACTCTCTGAGGAGGGATATTATGATGATTTATTATTTCATAGAATAATAAGTGGTTTTATGGTTCAAGGTGGTGATCCTAATTCGAGAGGGGCGGATATGTCTGTTCAACTGGGTTCTGGTGGACCGGGCTATCAGATAGATGCCGAAATCACAAATAAGTATGCCCATGTCAAAGGGGCATTAGCTGCAGCAAGAATAGGTGGACCAGCAAATCCACTAAAAAAATCTTCAGGCTCGCAGTTTTATATTGTTCATGGCAGGGAAGTTGATGAGGCAAGTCTAAGGCAATTTGAGGCACGTCGTGGAATTTCTTATCCAGATGAGATTATGAAAAACTACACGGAGCACGGAGGAACTCCATTTCTAGATCAGGATTATACTGTTTTCGGACAGGTAATCGAGGGTTTGGAAGTAATAGACAAGATCTCTTCTGTATTGACCAATCCCCAGGACAGACCCATTGAGAATGTCGCTATGCGTATAAGTGTTATTAAATAAAGAAAGGGCCCAACATATCAAAAAATATGTCTGAAATTCTGGGAATCGATGTAGGTGGTACAGGAATCAAAGCTGCTATAGTAGACGTAGAAAATGGTGTTTTTCTTTCCGAAAAAATAAAGTATGGAACGCCTCAACCAAGTACTCCTGCCCGTGTGATTGGAGTCGTTAAAAATCTAATTAAAGACTTTAACTTCCAGGGAAAGAATTTTGGATGTGGATTTCCATCTATAATAAAAAACAATATTTGCTATTCTGCTGCCAATATTGACAATGGATGGATTGGTTTAGATCTTCAGGCTTTTTTTCTAGAGAAGACCGGGAGTCGGGTGACATTTACCAATGATGCTGATGCAGCCGCAGTCGCAGAAATTAAATTTGGTAAAGGCAAGGGTCGTTCGGGTACCACAATCCTTCTAACTCTTGGGACAGGTATTGGCTCTGGTATTTTTGTAAATGGACAATTACTTCCCAATTCAGAGTTTGGTCACTTGCTCTATAAAAAAAGCGTTTTTGAACACTATGCTTCAAATGGAGCCAGAAAAAAGAAGAATTTATCTTGGAAAGAATGGGGAAAGGAGCTAAATATTTATCTCAATCACGTCAATCTTCTCATCAATCCCGATCTGATTATATTAGGTGGAGGCGTGAGTAAATACTTCGATAAATTTGAAAAATTTCTTAAAGTAAAAACGCAAATTGTCCCAGCGGCTATGGGAAATGATGCAGGTATTATAGGTGCAGCAATGATGGCTGCTTTAGACAGTTAATTGTTCTATAGACCTAATAGTCTTCCACCTCATTTTTGTCAATTAGTCTGAATCCATTACCATGAATGTTCACAATCTCCAGATTTTTGTCCCTCTTGAGATACTTACGTAATTTGGTAACAAATACATCCATGCTTCGGGCAGTAAAATAATTGTCTTCCTCCCATATTTCAGTTAGTGCCTGAGATCGCGAAAGAACGTCATTTTTATGAAGACAAAATAGTCTTAATAAATGCGCTTCTTTTGGTGATAACTTATCTTTTTCTCTTATTCCATCGGGATCGAATGTGAGGATTCTCAATGGATAATTAAAAATATAGTTGCCTAAAATAAATTCTCTTTTATCTGCATCAGGATTAACTGGGGCAGCAGTCCTTTTTAGAACAGCTTGTACTCTATACAGGAGTTCTTCGCTATTAAAAGGTTTAGTGATATAATCATCAGCTCCTATTTTAAAGCCATCAATGACATCTTCTTTTAGCGATTTGGCCGTCAGAAAGATCAAAGGGACATCCCGGTTTTCAGCCTTAATTTCTTTAGCCAGGGTAAAACCATCCTTTTTTGGCATCATGACATCCAAAATGCATAAGTCGAATTTGCCATTTTTAAATGTTTCATAACCCGCCTCACCATCAGTAGCAAGAGTCACATCATATTGGTGCATTTCGAGGTAAGATCTTAGGACATCCCCAAAATTTCTATCGTCTTCTACTAATAGTATTTTTTGTTGTTGCATACAAATGGAAGTTTTGTTTTGTATTTAGATGCAGTATTAAATGCAAAGTCACAGTTTTCTTAACATATTTATATAATTTTTATTTCATTTCTTTTGGATCATGAGGGAAAAAAACTGTGAAGCTGCTCCCCTTGCCAGGTTCACTTTCGACACTTACCCGACCACGATGAGCATCAGTAATAACTTTAACATAGCTGAGCCCCAATCCAAATCCTTTAACATCGTGCAAATTTCCAGTACTTACCCTATAGAATTTTTCAAAGATTCTTTTTAAGTCGTCCTTGTTCATACCGATACCCTGGTCGGTTATAATTATTTGCACTCCTTTTTTCACATCAATTGTCTGAATCGTAATTTCAAGTTTATCCGGGGAATATTTTATCGCGTTGTCAAGCAGGTTATGCAGAACATTGCTTACGTGATTTTCGTCCCCTTTAATTTTTGCATTGTTAGCCTTAAGATACGCCTTTATTGTGCCACCGTGCTTGTTAACTCTCAAGCGCGTATTTTCCATCGCCACGTTGACTATGTCATTGAGATTGATCGGTACGATTTTTAATTCAAAATCCTTTTTGTCCAGACGAGCTATTTGCAATACTTTTTCCACCTGGTTCAACATGCGCTTGTTCTCCTGCTTTATGATGTCCGCATAACGTTCAATCATCTCAGGTTTAGATTTTACCATTGGATTGTTAATTGAATCGGCCGCAAGTGAAATCGTGGCTATAGGTGTTTTAAATTCATGCGTCATATTGTTGATAAAATCCGTCTTCATCAATGAAACCTTTTTTTGTGTCAGAATGACATTGATTGTATATACGAAGCAGAATAAAATCAAACCTGTTAACAGAATTGAACTTATAAGGGCGGGTAAAACAGAGCTTATCAGGAAAGACGTTTTTTTGGGAAAAAAAACACGTAATGAGCCAACTGCTTTTCTTCCCTCACTGTCAAAGAGATTAACCTGATACATTGTGGTGTTCAATTTTTGGGCAGTCCCACCGTCGCTCATGTTGTTGGAGATGTCAATATTGACATTGTAATTGCCATTAGTTATCGTGTAGTCTTCTATTTCATTGGAAAACACGCCAAAATCATAATCCAATTTCACACCATTCTTTTGCAGTTCCAGACGCAGATATCTACTCAAATCTGGGGCTGAAATAGTGTTAAGTGCTATTTCCGGTTTAATTAACCAGGCTGTATTAGCTACTTGTGCTTGATATTGTTTGAGGCGATAATCATCAAGTGATGGGGTAAGAATTTTTTCTAAAGGGTCATTATCTACCTTAAATAAAGATGTTTCGCTTCGGTTTTGTGTTTTTCTGAAGTTTTCAAATTCATTGGCATCATCTTCCAAATTCTGTTTGACCCGATTCAGAGCAAGCAGTACTTTATCATTAAAGTTGATCGCATTTAAATCGATATTTTTCTTGAGCCAATAAAACTGAATAATGCTTATCCCCATGAGGGCTACGCTCATTAAGATTATAATTATTCTTATTGTCCTTTTGTCCATGATTAATTAAGGTACGAATAACGCATTCTCAATACTTAAATAAAAGGCGTTTAACTATGTTTTAACTGATATTTAGTAAAACCATAATGTGGTCCTGAATACCTTTGTAACATTTAAATCAAAAAAGTAATGAACTACAATCCATATTTAAGATTTGTCTTGAGCTTCATTTTGTTCTTTGTTCTGACA
>JAJCYJ010000959.1 GCA_029262975.1 Saprospiraceae bacterium | reverse complement strand
CCAAATTCTTTTGCTCTTATTTCATTCAATTGTGCCAGATGATCAAGGGCGGTACGACGATCTCTCCTCGTGATACCATCCGGGTTATTGAGAAATAAAACAGGATCCTTACCGGCTCTGAATTGCACCCCCTGATGCATTGAAGCGAGAAATCCATTTCCCCATAATCGTGAGTAAATAGGTTGTGGTCTTATCAATCCACGTGATAACAAAACACAAAAGGTCGGAAGATTTTCATTTGCGCTACCTAGGCCATATGAAAGCCATGAGCCCATTGATGGTCTACCTGGTTGTTGTGATCCTGTCTGAAAAAAAGTGATCGCAGGATCGTGATTGATAGCTTCAGTGTGCATAGACTTAATAAAACAAATATCGTCGGCCACTTTCGCTGTATGGGGTAATAATTCAGATAACCATGCTCCACTCTTTCCATGTTGTTGAAATGAAAAATGAGACGGTGCCACTGGGAAATTTTCCTGATAGGCAGTCATACCTGTCAGTCGTTGATCACCTCTTACAGAACCAGGTAAGTCTTTTCCAAACATGGATGCAAGTTTGGGTTTATAGTCAAACAAATCCATCTGTGCCGGTCCTCCGCTTTGAAAAAGGTAGATAACCCTTTTGGCCTTCGGTAATAAATGTGAAGATCCTAACTGACCATGTAGGTTTGAAGTAATGCCTGGTATTATGTCTGCATCTGAATTGATACACCCTGGCAATAAAGAGGATAAGGCAGCTCCACCGATTCCAAGACTTAATTGTGATAAGAAATGTCGTCGATTCACCTGCAGTGCGGCTTCGGTCTCAAGACTGCTATATGATAGAGGGCAATTCTTTTTTGTCATTTTTGCAATTAGAATTAATTATGATTTCATTTTAGCTTCATCTAAATTCAATAAAGTATTGGCTACTTGTGTCCATGCTGCTAACTCTAAGACATCTATATCTTTGTTCAAACTTGATGCACCAATTCTAATTAAGGATTTAGCGTCTTCGAGATTATTCGCGAAGGCTAACTTTTCACTTTCCAATAAATTTTCTAAAATTTCTAATTCATCAAGCGTGGGCCACCTCGACGTGACTTCGCGAAATCCATATTTCAATCCATCTAAGTCACTAGCATTTTTAGATTGGATCATTCTTAAAGCAAGATTTCTTGATGCTTCCACATACTGAGGATCATTTAGAAGAATTAATGATTGCAGCGGTGTCGTTGTAGCCTGTCGTTTTACAGTACAGACAGCTCGCTCTGCTGCGTCAAAAGTCAGCATTGTCGGTGGAGGAATGGTTCTTTTCCAGTACCAATAAAGACTTCTTCTATATAACTCATCACCTCTGCCTGCTCTATATTTATTTTCTCCTATTTGATTGGCTAATTCTTTCCATATTCCTTTTGGCTGATAAGGTTTGACCCATTTACCCCCTATCGAATCTACAAGAAGACCACTTACAAACAAAGCCTGATCCCTTATCATTTCTGCTGATAGCCGCTGATCAGGTCCTCTCGAAAGCATTAGATTGCCCGGATCAATTTTTAATTTTTTTGCAGAAATAGAAGAAGATTGTCGATAAGTCGCTGATAGTACCATTTTTCGTAATAAAGCTTTAATATCCCATCCAGACTGTACAAATTCGACAGCTAACCAATCTAATAATTCCGGATGTGAAGGCAAAGCTCCCTGGCTTCCAAAATCCTCCGGTGTAGCTACGATACCTGTACCAAACATTAATTGCCATAATCGATTCACGATGACACGTGAAGAAAGCGGGTTGTCCGGGTGCGTAATCCAATTGGCTAAACCCAGTCTGTTACGCGCAAGCGTATCAGGAAAACCAAGGATAACAGATGGAAGATCGGGATAGACTCTGTCACCGGGAGCATCATATGCCCCCCTGTTAAGAATATAGGATGCCCTAACTGTGTCCATTTCCCTCATGATCATGACATTGGGAATCGTTTGATAATCTCTCCGGTCTGCCAATAGGTCGGTTTGATATCTCGCGTACTCTTTAGAATGGTGCAACAGAAAATGTGGCTTGAGAATCTGTTGTTCTATGACAAGTCTTGCTGGATCTTTCAATTTTTTATAATTTGAATTGAAAGATTTATCATTAAGCGTATAAACTTCAAGTGGTGAAATTTCGCGATTATAAACACGTATTTCGTCAAGACGACCTCCTTTAAATCCCTGGATTTCGTTTCTCATTTTATTTCTGTGCGTCCAGTTTCCTGCTAAAAGGTCATTGCCATTAAGGATGCTTTTTCTGTTCAGACTATCTTCGTGGACAATTTTCTTTTGCAATTTCCCATTTATAAATAGTTTTATTCCAGAGGCTTTTCCAGATCCATCATAGGTAGCGAAAATATGTGTCCATTGTCGGGAAGCAATATGGCCTTTGGAGTGAACTTCAATTCTTTCTTTGTTTTGGTCATGAATCAGTCCGAATTTCAATTGCCCCTTTTGTGTCAGGATTAGTTCATGCCCTCCCCTTTTCTGTTCTCCATTTCTTTTAACAAGGATGGCCATATTCTTATTACTCCTACCAGGTGACCAGATCCAGGCTCCTATGGAAAATGGCTGATACCAGTCATAATCTGCCACATCACCCAGGTTCAGAAAATTGCTCCCATCGAATTCCAGAGACTTTTCCCTTCGTCCAGGTTTTAAGACCATCGGATCTAATACCTGTAGCAAACCAGTATTCATTCTGCCGGGGCGTTGAGGAGCCACTTCATCAATTGTCTCAAGTGATGTAACACTGTCCAGCAAATGATAACTGACCAGATTTTTAGCTAGTTCTTTAGAAATGTCGTTATTTAAAAAATCTGAATTTAGC
>JAJCYJ010000958.1 GCA_029262975.1 Saprospiraceae bacterium | reverse complement strand
GAATTGTATTCTCTCTTAATTAGTAATTATATCATGAATCGGGGGCTTATATAAATAGTCCCCGGTTCTTTTTTTTTGATATACCCCTTCATTTTTTCAAAAGACGTCTAACTAAAGGACACTCCTTTAAATAAGTCCTGTAATATTACCATCGTTATCAATATCCATATTTTCTGAAGCTGGGTGAGCAGGAAGACCTGGCATTCTCATGATATCGCCTGTAATTGGAATTAGAAAACCTGCACCTGCGGCTATTTCAATTTCTCTTACAGTAATAATAAAATCTTTGGGTCGCCCCAGGAGTTTAGGATTATCGGATAAGGACTTTTGAGTTTTTGCAATACAAATAGGTAATTTGTCAAGGCCTAATTCTGAGATTGCTCTGAGGTCCCTTTTTGCTTTTGCTGTATAGTCTACATGTTTTGCACCATATATTTTTGTCGCGATGGTTTCGATTTTAGATCGTACATCGCTCTCCCATTGATACATGGGGGTAAAGGCAGAACTGCAATTTTGTACAACTTCTACGACATGACGAGCCAGACCCAGGGCTCCGGCTCCACCTTTTTCCCATACTTCCGCAAGAGCCACCTTTACGCCTAAATTATTGGCGATTTTTATAATAAAATCAATTTCCTCCTGACTGTCAGACACAAACTTATTAATCGCGACAATCGGCTCTACATTAAAAAGTTTTATATTCTCAAGATGCTTTTCAAGGTTGGGTACCCCCTTACGAAGTGCCTGAATATTCGGAGATTTAAGATCTTTTAGAGAAGCACCTCCATGATATTTCAAGGCACGGATAGTTGTGGTAAGTACAACAGCTTTTGGAGAAAGTCCTGCGCTCTGGCATTTTATATCAAAGAATTTTTCTGCACCAAGATCAAATCCAAAACCAGCTTCTGTAATCGTATAATCTGAAAAAGTCATGCCCATACGCGTAGCAATTACAGAATTGGTGCCTTGCGCAATATTGGCAAATGGACCCCCGTGGATGATAGCAGGATTGCCTTCTATGGTCTGCACAAGATTGGGTTTAATGGCTTCTTTGAGCAATGCTGCCATCGCTCCCGGAGCTTTAAGATCGCGGCAAAAAATAGGCTTTTTATCATAGGTGTACCCAATAAAAATTGAACCCAGTCTCTTCTTCAAGTCTTCTAAATCTTCAGCAAGACAAAGTATGGCCATTATTTCTGAGGCGGCAGTTATATCAAACCCTGTCTCTCGGGGGACACCCGAAGTAGTTCCGCCTAAACCAACAATTACTCTTCTGAGGGCCCTGTCATTCATATCTATTACTCGCTTCCATGAGATGGTCCGGGGATCCAGTCCAATTGAATTGGTTTTACTCTGAATATTATTGTCAATAATTGCGGCAAGCAAATTGTTGGCTTTTTCAATTGCAGCAAAATCTCCGGTAAAGTGAAGATTTATATCCTCCATTGGAAGAACCTGCGAAAAACCTCCACCTGTCGCGCCACCTTTTATGCCAAACACAGGCCCTAATGAAGGCTCCCGTAAGACAACAGTAGCTTTATGGCCAAGTCTATTTAATCCTTCCGTCAAGCCAATAGACATGGTTGTTTTCCCTTCCCCGGCAGGAGTAGGTGAGATAGCCGAAACTAAAATCAAGTTATTCTGTGATCCTTTCTCTTTGTCTATAAGTGATAGAGGGAGTTTGGCTTTATATTTTCCATACATTTCAATTTCTTCACTCTTGATACCGAGTTTTTCTGATATCGCTCCAATATGCTTTAGAGTAGCTTTTTTTGCAATCTGTAAATCATTCATATTTTATATTCTGAAGAGAAATTGAAAGAATAAAAGTTTCTATTTCTCAGTTGTCCAAGAAGGTAATTTTAAATTTTTTTTCGTGTCATTCGGGCATTATGAAAAGTGACTTGTTGTAATGATGATTTCATTTGTCAAAGTCCGGTTAACCGGGCATTTGTCAGATATCTCAATTAGTCGATCTTTTTGCTCAGCAGTGAGGGAACCAATAAACTTTAGTTTCTTTTCAATTTTGTGAATGAAGCCCTTTTCAGAAGAACATTCTTCGCAATCTCTTGCATGAATTCTGGATTGTGAAAGATGGACTTCAACTTCCTCTAAATCCCATCCTTTTCTGTCTGCATACATTCTCAATGTCATAGCGACACAAGCACCTAACGCAGTGAGAAGATAATCATATGGATTTGGCCCAATATCTTCACCATGTGGTTTAGGTTCGTCAGCACTTAGTTTGTGCCCGGGTGTAGTGATTTCAGTGTGATATTTTGTTCGTCCAATTCTTGCAATTACCTCAGTCATGATCGTTATATTTTTGTAATAAAAAAGGTATAATTATTTGAATCTTATATAGTGATTTTCTAAATGAAAAATGTATACTTATAAAGTTAAATCTTGAAGTTGTCTTGTGGCGTCATAACCCTACATAGCATCAACTAAATATCAAGATTTTCATCCGGCACCGAGTAGCCTGGGCGGAAAAATATCAATTGCTGATCATTCAAATATGGGTATGTAAAAACAAATAAACTACTTTTTATCATATCTATTTACTGGTTTAAGGAACTATGGCTTCAGCTTCTATTTCAACCTGGTACCCATCTCCAATGAGACCAGCTATCACCATAGTATTTACGGGTTGAATCAATTTAAATCTATCTCCATGAGCGCGGGCAACAGGTTCCCAATAACTTTCATCGCTGATATAAATTCTGGTCCTGATAATATTTGAAAATTCGCCTCCCAAAGATTCAATAGCTCCCTTAATTTTATCGATCACAAAATGCGTCTGAGCCGCAGGGTCATGGCCACCTATTAATTTTGAACCGTGTGTAG
>JAJCYJ010000957.1 GCA_029262975.1 Saprospiraceae bacterium | reverse complement strand
CGATTCGTTACGAAGTCTTATCTCTTTTAACTTTTGTGATACATGATAAAACCTGCTTTTCCTGCTAAATAATGATAGGATTAGTCCTGTGGTCAACAAAAAGTACCCGATATAAGATATCCATGTGCCCCAAAAGTCATGATTTACACTTAGGTAAGTGCCCTGTTCATCCTGATCAAATGAGGATTGAAAAAATCTGAAACCATTATAGTTCAGTATATTATTCATATAAATTCTGAAGTCTCGTTTAATATTCTTCCGAGTATCAATTAATTGCACCTCACTGGCGTAGGAAGAAGCACTGTTTGTGCCCGGATAACGCTCCATAATAAAATCATATAATTTTATCGTGAAGGGGAGTACTTTGGATTTGGCTCCATAAGAAAGAGCCATGCTTATATCTCCAGAACGCAAAATGGCCGGTCTACCGGGAAGACCTTTTTTTCCATATACATAGGATTCTTGTACCTGTCCATTTATGCGTACATCAACCAATAAGGCAGTCATGCTTTCCGCCTTCACTTTTCTGTCCTCCGAAATTATTTCTATTGCTCCGTTTTCTTTGAAATCTCCAAAAACAAAGTTATTTCGACCATCGGAATACATCGACCGTAACTGCAAAGGATAATAACTTTGTGAAGGCACCAATGTATCTACATGTCTTGTGGCCATGATCATTTGTGACAGCACCACATCCGTTCTCAATAACAATTGTCCATCTTCATATTTGATATTAATTGCGTCAGGAATGTATGTGCTGCTAAAATTGTAAGCAACATCCCTAATTTTTCTTCTTTCTCCCTGTCGAACAAAATATTCCTCTCTTCCATTTACTCCTGCTACAACGATTTTAATTGTCGGAAACCCATTAGGGGCATCTATAAAATTCTGTTTTGGGTTAGGAATGAACTCCTTGACCTTTACTTCTATGAGATCACCATTGACCAGGTATGATTCTTCCCAAATGTTTCCACCAAGTGTTGCGAAGAGAACCGGTTCGTCAAACTGATATTTTACATCATTCTTTATTACTTCAAATTGTAAATAAGTCTCTGCGGACATGAACGTGTTTGAAGTATCATTTTCTCGGATATGCATAATTCCTTCATAACCAAAGTACCTCGTTACTGCAGACCCTAACAAGATGACAATAATGGACAAGTGAAACATTAGAAGTGCCCATTTCCTTTGCTGAAACATTTTGAATTTCAGCATATTGACGATTATGGTAATGCCAAATAAAATCAGCAATAATTCAAACCATAAAGCCTTGAACACGACCTTCTGAGCAGAGCTGGTTCCAAAATCGTTCTCAATAAATGTAGCCGCTCCGATAGCAACAGCAAATAGAAGAATATATAGTCCCGCGGCCCTAGTATTAAAACATGTACTTAGGTACTTCTTGATAATCGATATCACTTCTCCCAAATAAATAGAGATTTAGTTAGTCCAAAAATAAAACTTGCCAAGTATATGCAAAAGAAACGAGTTATTCCGGACGGTTTCGTATTTGGATATTTAAGAGTAATCAGATTACTAAATTTATAGAACCAAAAAAGGAAAATGAGTCCAATGCTTTATTCTTGATTAACATAGGGGCCATAGTCAATAATGTTAACGCTCTGATTCCTACTTTATATTGTGGGTCTTATAAGGGAGAGCAGTGTTACTGATAAGAATGGTCACTATTAGAAGATCAAACTACAATTTCTTCAATAAATGCTGACATCATGGAACAGAAATAATGCACATTTTCCTACCTTCCAGAGTCAAAATTCAAAACTATGAGATCCCTTCATCTGACCACTTTCATAATTGTACTTTTTTCATGTACGTTAATTGCGCAAGAATCCAATTTTTCCAACATGAAATGGCGACCTATTGGACCTGCCAATATGGGAGGAAGGGTGACAGCAGTAGAAGGAATCTCTGGAGAACCCGCTACATTCTATATAGCAGGTGCAGATGGAGGAATACATAAAACGACCAATGGAGGCACAACTTTCAAAGAGATCTTTTTAAATCAAAAATCCTACAGTATCGGTGCCGTGAAAGTTGCTCCTTCAGATAAGAATGTGGTGTATGTTGGTAGCGGTGAAGGAGATCCAAGAAATAGTGTAGGATATGGACATGGTGTATATCGCAGTGTGGACGGAGGAGATTCATGGGATCATCTAGGGCTTGAAAAAACAGAAAGAATAAAACGAATAGTTGTGCATCCGGACAACCCGGATATTGCATGCGTTTGTGCCTTGGGGAAAGAATGGGGACCAAATGAAGATAGAGGAGTTTTCCGAACTACCGATGGTGGAAAGAATTGGAAAAAAGTGTTGTATATAAACCCCGATACCGGATGTTCAGATATGGATATTGATTTATCCAATCCAAGAATCATGTATGCCGGAATGTGGACTTTTCGCAGGAAGCCATGGAGATTTGATGGAGGTGGAGGTGAGACAGCCTTGTATAAGTCAAAGGACGGCGGAGAAACGTGGGAAAAAGCAATGAAGGGATTTCCCAAAGGACCGATGGCCAGAATTGGTGTCCAGGTAGCACAATCCAATACTGATATAGTCTATGTGATTACAGAATTTGAGGACAAGGGTTCATTATTCCGCTCGGATGATAAAGGGTCCAACTGGCATATGATAAATGACAATAAGAGTATCAACTTCAGACCATTTTATTATAGTGATATTCGGGTAGATCCGACGAATGAGCAAATTCTATATTCATTATCAGGGGGACTCTATAAATCAATAGATGGAGGTAAGAACTTTGACAGAATCGCCCGCGACGTCCATGGAGATCATCAATCGTTTTGGATAGATCCCGATCATTCTGATCACCTCATCAGCGGAAGTGACGGCGGGTTTCAGATATCATGGGATCAGGGCGATAATTGGGATATCATCAATAATATTGAGTTGTCACAATTCTATCAATTAGATATTGATATGCTTGATCCCTATAACGTGTATGGTGGTTTACAGGACAATGGTTGTTGGGTAGGTCCTTCTAATTCTTTGAATAGAGCTGGAATTTTAAAAAGACATTGGAAAAGACTT
>JAJCYJ010000956.1 GCA_029262975.1 Saprospiraceae bacterium | reverse complement strand
TAATGCCCGATTAAGACCTCTGATAGAGTTGAAACCAGCCATGAATTGGAAGACCCATGTGGTCTTTTTTAAGGTTGTAAAACCCGACCACCCTGTTAGTTATGGCAGTACGTGGAAGTCGAAAATATCAACACGGGTCGGTACATTGCCCGTCGGATATGGAGACGGATATATGAGATCTATGAGCAATAAGTCTGAAGTTTTGATCAGGGGAATAAGGTATCCTGTGGTAGGCAATATTTGCATGGACCAGACGATGGTGAATATAAACGAAGGAACGGCATATAATGGTGATGAAGTCATACTTCTTGGTCGACAGGGCCCAAATGAAATTAGAGTTGAAGATTTAGCAAAGTGGTCCAATACAATTCCATATGAGATTATGACCAATATAAATACACGTGTGCCAAGGGTCTATATAAATAAACAATGAAGAGCACTATCTTAGCTATTTAAAGAACGACAGAGGAGCATATTGAAAATAATTTTATGAGAGCATTGGTGATTAGTGGGGGAGGAAGCAAGGGTGCATTTGCCGGGGGAGTTGCCCAATATTTAATAGAAGAGAAGAAGAGAGATTATGGTATCCTGGCTGGAACATCTACTGGCAGTTTGTTAGTACCACATCTGGCCATTAATAATATCGACAATATTCGGAAAGCTTATACAAGTGTACGACAAGAAGATATTTACAATGTCAGTCCATTTACGATCAAGCAAGGTGAGTCAGGGATCTTCACCAAGATAAATCACCGCAATATTCTTCAAATGTTTTTGAAAGGAAAAAAGACTTTTGGAGAGCATCTTAATTTACTCAAGAATGTCAGGAAGACAATGTCCCCTGAACAATTTGAACTAGTAAAAAATTGTGGTAAGAAGGTGATCGTATCTGTTGCTAATCTTTCACTCAATATTGTGGAATATAAGTATGCTACGGATTATAATTATGAAGACTATACGGAATGGATGTGGACTTCCACAAGCTTCGTTCCGTTTATGGGCATAGTCGAAAAGGATGGTTATGAATATGCAGATGGTGGATTTGGTAGTATCATACCGATCGAAGAGGCCATTAATGCCGGAGCAACCGAGGTAGATGTAATTGTCTTAAAGCCCAGGTACAATATGCCTACCAAGTCCAAGACAAATAATGCTTTTGATGTCTTGTTGAAAGCGATGGATTTTATGCATAACAGGATAGCACGGAATGATTTGTACATAGGACATCTGCAGAGTGTTTATGATAATTCTGTTCATGTCAATTTCATCTTCACACCTCGCGTATTAACCGAGCATTCTTTTTTATTTGATCCAGTACAAATGACAGCATGGTGGCAAGAGGGCATAGAATATGCAGCTTCCCTTGATGCCAAAGGAGATCTTGATTAATTATTTGATGGCTATTATTTCTTCGTTAGATTCAATATGCAGGATCAAAAGAAGAGCTGCAGCTGTAAGCGCACTGTCGCCCCTCCGGGGCTTTTCGAATGCTAATTTCTATATCCTAATAAGAAGTCCTGTAAGGACGACATATCATAGCCAGGGTCGTCAGACTCTGGTACAAAGTCATGATAAATGTTAGTCCTGTAAGGACGGCAGATCCTGGTTGAAATGTGTTTTCGCTCTGGGTCTTTTTCGAATGCTAATTTTCATATCTTAATAAGAAGTCCTGTAAGGACGAAATATTTGGGTGTGCCAGGCATGCAATTTAACTAAAAGGAGAGATGGGAAGCCATCGAGTCCCTAAGGAGCCCAGTAACGGGAATCTGATAGCCAAGAGCAAGGGTGTCCTTCGTGAGGAGGAATCTGAAGGAAGCTGGCGGCGAAATCTTGTCAGGACGTACAGAAACTGAATAGTAGGTTGGGCTATAGAGGCTAGTGAGCCTTGAATCACGAAGCCCAAAAGTTACTCGGAGAGTAGGTGAATAAATTCAGTCTGATAAGAGGAAAGATAAATTGCTTACCCTGGGAGATCTGGAGAATGGAGCAGTAGTCTGAGGTACGCGAGAATGCTAAGGATACGAATCCAATCTACAGAAGTCAGCAGAGGCCATATTAGGAGAATCCAAGCTGATCGGAAGAATTCCAATTTGGAATTTAGAGAAAAAGGGTCGGGACTCTGAAGGGCTGAATTTATTAATTACGAGGGCGACCTCAAGACGCGTAAAAGAGAAGATGGAACGGAAAAGCAAAGCCGGAAATCAAATGAAGCTATTTGATAACTATGCCAGAGCACTGGTCAACAGCATTGGGAGCGGAACTTCCAATTCTGAGGACATAGCAGCAGATTTTCTTTCGCAGATAAGAGAACAACACAACTCGACGCAGGAATTGTTAACTAAAATATTAGACAATGGGAATTTAAACAAAGCGGTAGCTCGAATAAAGCAGAACAAAGGAGGATCGGGAGTTGATGGGCAGGAAATAGAGGAGACCTTATTATGGCTTGGAGCAAACAGCATGGAGTTAGTCAGTGGTATAGAACTGGGTGACTACAAAGTAGAAGCTGTAAGATTAGTAGAAATTGAAAAGCCAGAAGGAGGGAAACGAATGCTGGGGATACCAACGGTATTAGACCGAATAATCCAGCAAGCGATACATCAGCAACTGAATTCCCTATACGATAGACACTTTAGTGAAAGCAGTTACGGATTCAGGGCAAATCGAAATGCACATATGGCAGTCAAGCAAGCGAGTGAATATATAAAGTCAGGACTTGAGTGGGTAGTGGATATAGACTTAGAAAAGTACTTTGACACGATACCACATGACCGCTTAATGCAACGATTGAGCAAAGGTATAGGAGATAAACAGCTATTACGGCTGATACACCAATACCTAAGAGCCGGCCTGATGAAAGAAGGATTAGTTAGCCAACGGATACAGGGATCACCGCAAGGAGGGCCACTATCACCGCTACTATCAAATATAGTATTGGATGAGTTGGATAAAGAATTAGAGAGACGCGGGCATAAATTCTGTAGATATGCAGATGACTGTAATATATACGTTGGCAGTCGGAAAGCAGGTGAACGAGTAATGTCGGGCATCATTAAATTTATAGAAAGCAAGCTGAAACTAAAAGTAAATCGGAAAAAGAGCGGAGTACGACACTGCAGCGAAGTAAAATTCTTAGGTTATACAATCTTAGAAGATGGTCGCATACGCGTATCAGATAAGTCGGTAAAACGTCTTAAAAAGAAAAACATCAAAATCACG
>JAJCYJ010000955.1 GCA_029262975.1 Saprospiraceae bacterium | reverse complement strand
TTCCCGACCTCTATCAACCTGTAGGCTTACGCACAGTTAATACGCAACTTTCAGAACATACGACATATAACAAGGTTCTCCAGTTGCGTAAAGACAGGGGCTTTAAAGAAGCAGGGCATCTGGGTTTACACAGTGTATTTACCGGTAATCCGGGCACAGGAAAAACAACTGTGGCAAGACTACTTGGGGCTATATATCAAAGTATGGGGCTTCTAAAAAAGGGTCATGTTCATGAAGTGGACAGGGTTGACCTGATCGGAGAATATATAGGTCAGACGGCGCCAAAAGTAAAAGACGCCCTGGAAAAAGCCAGTGGTGGGGTACTCTTTATTGATGAAGCCTATTCGTTAGCAAGAAACAATGAGGATTCTAAAGATTTTGGCCGGGAAGTAATCGAGTTGCTCGTCAAAGAAATGTCTCACCCGTCATGCGATTTTATGGTAGTCGTAGCCGGTTATCCCTCTGAAATGAACTCATTTATTAACTCTAACCCAGGACTCAGTTCAAGGTTTAAGTATTACTATGAGTTTGAAGATTACAATCTGTCAGAATTACATCATATTCTTGACATTTTCTGTCATAGATATCAGGTAGAGCTTTCTGAAGGCGCCAGAAAATCTCTTTATGAAATTATCCAGGAGTCATACCGTAATCGGGACAAAACTTTTGGGAATGCCCGATACATTGCGCAATTGCTGGAAAAAGCAAAAATTAATCTCGGTATTAGATTAATGAATAAGCATAATAAGAAAGGACTTTCTGATAAATCTCTCAGACATATTGCATTGCAGGATGTACAGAAAATCAGGAATGATAAAAGACGCTCCCGTGAAAATATAAGCGTAGATGAAGATCAGCTATCAGAAGCACTTGGTAAACTGGATTCGTTAATTGGCCTTGAAGACATAAAAGAAAAGATACTACAGTTAGTTGATATTGTTCGCTATAGAAGTAATCGGGAAGAATTGGTCACAGGTCAGTTAAATATGCATATGGTGCTGGTTGGAAATCCCGGAACAGGAAAAACGACTGTGGCAAGATTGTTAGCAGATATTTTCAAAGCTTTAGGTGTGCTCGAGAAGGGACACATGATCGAGACGGATCGCCAGGGTCTGGTCGCGGGCTATGTAGGACAGACAGCCATAAAAACGGCAGAAGTGATCGATAGGGCAATGGGAGGAGTCCTTTTTATTGATGAGGCCTATTCACTCAATAAAATAGGAGCAAATAACGATTTTGGAGATGAAGCAGTCCAGGTGCTCTTAAAAAAGATGGAAGATAACCGAGGTCAGTTTTTTACGATTGTAGCTGGCTATCCGGATGAAATGGATCATTTTCTTAAAGCTAATCCAGGATTGCGTTCAAGATTTGATCACCAACTTCATTTCCTGGATTTTTCTAAAGATCAATTGTTAGAAATAGCCCGATCTTTTGCTTTAGAAAGAAACTTTCGTTTTTCGTCTAACGCACTAGCTTCTTTAGCTGAACAACTTTTAAAAGACTATAAGCTACGAGATAAACATTTCGGAAATGCCAGACGTGTCCGCCAATATATTGATGAAATATTAAAGCAACAAAGCCTGCGACTTGGACGTGAACAAACAGTTGGATCAAGCAGATACACTGCACTTTTGAAAAAAATTGATGTCCAACAGGCAATAAGCATAATGAACAAAGCTTATCAGCACAAACGCGGAATGATAAGATTTAAATAAATAGAGAACTTTATTTCAGTCTATAAGCACCATTTTATTGAAGCTTGTATGATGTCCACTTTCTATTTTATATATCAAGGTTCCAACTGCTTTTATTTCGTCTCTACGAATACTTAACTCATTATTTCCTTTAGGAAAATCACTTTTATTTTTATACACTAACCGCCCCCTGGTATTATAAATGGAAAAGATAACAGTTCCTTCTGTTTCAAGTTGAAATGATATTGTAGTGTACTCAGAAAACGGATTTGGCCGATTGTACAACGTGATTTTATTATTGCTTTTCTGAACAGGACGAAGGTCAACACAAGTCAAACTTAGATTTTGTAATGCTCCTGCAGAAGTGTATAATATAATTTCAGTTTGAGGAGAATTCATTTGTAATAAATCACATATATATCCGTCCTGATGAGCCACAAGATCAATATGAAGTAATTCGTCTTCTACAAAAAATTCTTTTGAGTTTGACCAGGAGAAATTCAGGCGGCCATTTCGTAAGTTATATTGATCATCAGTCATAGGTATACTGCTGGAATTAACCTTATGAAAATCTATGTTGCCGGAGATGATAGAAAATTGAAAGGCCTGAATATTCATTTTTCCAGGTAACCGAATAGAAAGCCGATATGGAAGGTCCTTAGTTAACCAATAGTTGTCAATTTTTAACTCAGTCGGAGTTGTCATTAGCTTTGAAGAATTAGAATTGGTCCCATTACCACTGGCATCTAAATCTCCTATTTTAATACCAATAAAATCAGCTTCAATAACAGGTTCTTCTAAATTCGAAACCGATATCGTCTCCTGGTAATCCGTGAGACTGCTGAGATTATTTACTTGAGTTTTGGCATTTAAAAACCGCCATGAATCATTATTTGGAAATCGATCAGTCTTGTGAAGCAGTGCATTTTGCAGTGCGACATAGTCTGCAACACTTATTATGCCATCGTTATTAATGTCAGCGGCTATCTTCAGATAAGGTGAGAGGATCGGAAGATCACCTGTAATGTGTCTTTGTAAGAACAATAGGTCCCGTACAGTAACGCCTTCGAGTAAATTACCATTATAATAAGCTGACAATTCGTATGATTCATGTTTGTTCAATTGTGTAAGAAGATACGCGCCATTTTGATCGGTCCAGTCATATAATTCTCGTGTTCGTATTTCTACCCCTTCAATTTTTTCATCATGTACTGTGTACACCTGTCCTGAAATTTCAGAACTCACTATCTCCGGGCACTTATAAAGGGAATCTTCTATAACCAGTGAAATATCACAACTCACCACGTTTCCACTATAGTCTGAGGCATTTACCTGGACATGCCAGATGTCATCAGGCAGATCTTCGATGGACGAACAACTCAATGTCAAAGTAGAATCAAGTGCTCCTAAATGTGAGAAGTGCAATGTCTTAACTTCACAGTTATCTGTTGCCTGGATTGACCAATCCGATAAATGGATATTGAGGTCGCCATTATCGGAAATCTGAATAGGTGTGTTCAATGGGGGGCAAATGATTTCAGGTGCAACAGTATCTATTATTGCAATATTCTGAATACAATGATTTGTGTTAAAGCCTACATCAGTTACATACCAATGGATCTCATATTGTCCGGTTGATAAATATGTTTCTGTGCGTAAATTTATAGTGTCGTTATTTTGTAAATGATCATTCAAAGTTTCTAATATCTCACCTGCATCATCTTTTATTATAACCCTCCACTGCAATGGTCTTACGGTACAATCCTGGGGATCAGTCGCGGTATTTCGTATGTTGATCTGTACAGAACAAGCTTGTGATAAATACACTTTCATATCACCACATTCTTGGATGATTGGAGAAACAGTATCTTTTATAATTATTATTTGTTCATATTCATACAGGCTTTGTTCTGGTGCATTTTTGTATTTATAATACTCTTTGTTTCTACACTGATCTTTAATAAGTTCAAAGGCAGAAATTGAAGTGGTTGATTCATTGGGAACATATTTGCACCAATCTATAATAGTCCATTTCCTTCTGATTATTTTGCAATTTTCGTCTTGCGGATTTGTTATTTGGTCTTCGTAATTACTTGCTAAAAGGCTACACGATGGCTGTGAGAATTTTGGTCCTTCGAAAAGTGCATTAGAGCTGTTTGCCGGAGCATATTCGTTACAGGGTTCATCGGTTTCAGCGGATCTCTTGCTCATACAGGTGTCCCCTTGTAATTCATAAATAGTATATTTTTCAATTATTGAGCCCGTATAATGTTTTGGCCACTGAATGTGCAAGGGATTGAAGACCTGAAGACTATCAGGAACAATATTAATCCTTTGAATGGTCTTGCTTTGTTGTATGTCTTCTATTATCCATTCACGATCAATATACCCGCTTCCGCATAGAGAGTCATAATAAGTTAGGACATCCTCATATGATAAATCAATCGTGGTGCACGCGTATTCTAATTTTGGATAACCAGTCACTTCAGGATCTAAAGAAGTGAAACAATTTATCGTTGTATCGTTGACTTCTATTTTGTAATGGTTCGATTCTTCTATAAAAATTGAACTGAAACATGTAGATGAATTTCCCAGGTTGTCAAAGTAAGTAAAACTGAGAGGAATTGTTTTGCCTGCATCTTCACAGCAAAACTCCAAAGCTTCAGTCGAAATGAATTGTAAACTCATCCCATTGCAAGTAAATTTATTATCCAATCTTTGGGCAATCACAAAAAATATTTCACCGCAAGCATCATATGACCCACCGTCAAATTTATCTAAGCCCACAAATAGATTATTTCCTGTAGAGAAGTTCCCATTCTCTGAGATGCTAATGTGTAATTCATCTTTGCAAACTACATATGGGGCGGCACCATCCAAGACCAATAAAGTCATTTCATGCGAAGAATAATTGCCACATTGATCATGTGCTATAATTTCCAGGGTGGAATTCCCCAATGGGATGCCATGTATCACCCTGTTA
>JAJCYJ010000954.1 GCA_029262975.1 Saprospiraceae bacterium | reverse complement strand
CAGGTGTCACCAATGGACGGGAAGGATAGGTGATCCGAAATATACGGCCATGAACATGGTCTCTGAAGGGATCTCTTGCATTATGCTGCATATGACCGATCAGTACATTGTGCCAATCTACCACATAGAGGGAGCCGTCAGGAGCAAATTCCATATCAACCGGTCTGAAATTTTTGTCACTTCCAACCATGAGGTCTTGTCTGAACTGAGTCTTGAAACCCGTCCCATCATCATAAAATTTATGCTGCTTCATACCAAGAAATCCAATCGAATTACAAATAAGAAGGTCTCCTTGTACTTCGTCCGGAAAATGCCGACTGGATACAAACTCAAGACCAGAAGTAGGTCTTACTTTATGTTCTTCTTCTATAAGATCAAATGATTTATGTGTGGCCACACCATACATCGGCTTGACTGTACCTGGCAACATCCAACGAACAGCCGGGCCTGAAGTTTCTGCAAAAATGGGCTGTCCCCATCCGTCAAAGGCTATACCCCATGGGTTAGGAATAGACAGCTGTGCTGTTCTTTCCAGATGCCTTCTCTGTGGCGCATATCTATAAAAACCACCATTTGTGCCCCGGACAGGACCATATGACGTCTCTACATTGGTGTGTAGAAAAACACCTTCGCCCATATACAATGCTCCCGAAGGATCTGCACAAAAAGCACTGATGACATGATGTGTATCATGATCATCAAAACCACTCATTATAATCTCAATCTCATCTACTTTGTCATCATTATTGGTATCCTTCAGTAATTTAAGATTTGTCCCCTGGGATAGATACACTCCCTCCGGAGCAAATTCAAATCCCACTGGAATATGAAGACCGTCTGCAAATGTTGTCTGTTTGTCAGCCTTCCCGTCTCCATCAGTATCTTCTAAAATGATTAGTTTATCATTGGGTTTTGGATCTCCGGGTTTCCAATGTGGATAGGTAGGCATGGTAGCTACCCATAGTCTTCCTTTATTATCAAATGATAGTTGAACGGGGTTAGCCAGATCGGGAAATTCTTCTTCAGAAGCAAATAAATCTACTTTATATCCCTTCGGCACTTTAATAGTCTTCAGAGCCTCATCGCCATAAAGGTATTCACCCAGGCCACGGCCATAATCACCCGGTTTGAAATTCGATTCGACAGGAGGAAGAACAGAAGTCTTTGCATCAGCTGCGGCAAGATCCATCTTTACACCATTCGAAGAGGCCATCCAGATAGCAGTATCTCGGAAGGCTGTCATTTCTCTTACTTTTTTTAATTCGAATGGATAATTGTCAGGTCCAAACGGGTCGTAGCGTCTTCCAAAAACATGGACCCCATTAGGAATTTTATAATCATTGTGCCAATACCAATTTTTTTCCTGGACAGCATCATGGACTAATGATCTAAGACCTTTCGGGTCTTCTGAAATACTTCCAAAAAGTTTACGGACGAGGAATTTAGAAAATTTATTATACCCTGCTTCATTCAATTGTGAACCATCAGTGGTAAGTTCCGTGTCCCCCGCAAACCAATTTCGCGATGGGTTGTATGCATTTATAATTGGAATATTATGTTGTCCGGCTATTTCAATCATCGCATCAGTATAGGTTTTGAGATTTGCATTTATGACATTGCCATCGGGCAGATCATAAGTGTTGGATAGATCTTCAAAAGCAATAGGTGACACAAGTACTAATCGGGGTGAAGTCTCACCATTATATTTTTGAGCAATGGTATGTTTGATAAATGCAGATAATTCATTTTTATAATTATCTAATCCTTCTTCGCCTTCGAATGACTCATTATAACCAAAGAATGCAAGAATTACATCTGCCCCATGTCTTGTTAGCCATTCATCCGGAGTCTCGAGGTGTCCGATGCTCCCTGATTTTTGAGCTAGTTCAGATTGAAAATTTTCTGCCCCTGGGAATGCCCATGGATCATTGCGACCGGAGTGAGGTCTGAATCCAGGTGTATCTCCTCCATCGCACATATTACGTATATACAGCATGCTGTCGGGGTAAAGGAGATGAACCTCTGTTTCAAATAGGCCATAATTCATCATTCTTGAACAAAGATTGTTGCCTACAAGGATTATGTGATCCCCTTTATGTACATTGATAACAGAATTTTCTTTCGGTGTACAAAAGGACATTGTTGAAATTATAATTATAAAAATTAGCAATTTCGATAAGTTCATAATAATTGACATAGTGTTTTTTTGACTTTAGCTTTCTATCATTTCAATAAGCAGATCCACGCCTCTTTCTACGAAAGCTGGTTCTTCGACATATTCCTCGCAATCGACAATTTCAATTGTCTCCGGCAGATGTTCAATTAAGTATTTAAAAAAGGCATCGTCAGAAGCCTTATCATATAGACTGGCGCCGACTTTTGAATATCGACCTACTCCGCCCCTGGGAATTAAAAATTTTGCATTCCCTTTTGTAGATTGTAATCTGTCACAAATACTTCTGGCTACTCTTACAATTTCCTCCTCATTTAGTCTGGGTACAAATACAACAGGACTATGAAATACATAGTCATGATTTTTATATTTGTCGGGCACAACATTGGGAGCTACCAAGATACCGAGATGTTCTGCACCACCGGGGCAAAGCACCTGGGGGATTCCAAGTTTTCCAGCTACCGTCAAACGCTCTGGTCCTCCTGCACGCAATACTGACCATACGTCATCGGCGATTTCACCCATAGCATAATCGAACACTGCACCGATGATACCTTCCTTCATCATTTGCTCCATCGCACGACCTCCGGATCCAACGGCATGAAAGACAATTACTTCATATCCTTTAGATTCAATATATGAGATAGCATGCATCGCCCCATTTGTAAGAACCCCAAGATTTGACATACCAATTAAAGGTTTTTCTCCTTTTTCCATGGCAAATTTAGTCTCTACTTCCGCCATGCCACAGGCTGCAGCTGCTGCATTAGCCAGGATCTTGCGGGTAAATGGATTTAATTTGAGGATGTCACTTACGGAGAACATCATAGTAATATCCTTGATACCCACAAAACCCGAAGTATCTCCAGAAGCAATAGTTGATACCATGATTTTAGGTAATCCATATGGTAGCGCCTGCATGATATCACAACAACTGGAAGTGCCCTGTGTACCACCAAGCCCTAAGACGGCGTGTACTTTATTATTGGCTACCTTCTTGAGAAGAATATTAATAGCACCATGGACCATAACCGGTCCCGCTTCTTCACGAGTAGGATTGGCTAATAACTCAGAAAAGTTGCTACCTCCTGCTTCCGCTACTTGCGCTCGCGTATAATTTGCTTTGATACCTGGCGTACCGACAACGCCAATGTCCAGCAATAAAGCCTTATTACCCCTGCTTTCTATTTGATCAATGAGATAAGCCGCTTCCTGATCTTTGGTATCCAGTGTTATGATGAGCGCAACTGTTCGGGACATAGTTTAGAATTAGATTATGATGCAGGAAATCTTAGTTTGGCAAATGCCTGGGCAGTGGAAAGTACTGCATTTTCTATAGGTATACGTTCAGTAGAAGATCCTGTCCAGAATCCATCACAACTCGTATGATCAAGTACGTATTGAAAATCAGGAGGATTAACAAGGGCTGATCCATGTGCGATCATGATGGTATCTGGACTTAGTTTGCGCAATATGCCGTTAGCTTCTTCAATTCTTTCTGCGGCTTGTTCGATTTTCTCGCCAGAATCATAACCCTTTAATCCGCCTTGTGTCGTACCACAATGAAAACAAAATACATCCGGTTTTGCCTCTTCCATAATACGAATACTATCTTCTATGGTAAATGCGAGACCTATTGATACCATATCCATTTCTTTTGCCAGGGCCAGCATTTCTATTTCATGATCCATGGTAATTCCGCTTTTAGTTAAAACACGATATATTTCACTGTCATGGTCAACATAGCTTAATGAAGGACCAATGTTCGAGGCAGAATATACGCCCATATCCTTACATTGATTTAACACCATGCGCATGTCCTTAAGCGGATCATTAGGATTAAGACAAGCACAGACAAAGGAATCCCCTTTAATGGCAGGCATGATGTCTTCGCGCGTATAATCAAGCGTCTGTTTGTTGGAATCTAGAATAGGCCACATCATAGACATAGTGCCCATTCCATTAGCCCTCAATCGGGCTCCGGAGAAAGTATTGATGCAGTCCACACCTGCTTTTTCCAGCAGTTGGGCGACCAGCCCGCTACCCGCGCTCGCTATAAATATCGGAAGTCTATCGGCTACTTTTTTTCGGAGTTTGCCCATTATCTGCTTCCGTGAAGTATGTTTTACGATCATGCTCTATTTCTCTTTTATTTCTCGATTGATTACTTAATGTCTTTTTTTAAATCTTGTGCCTTTTCAGGCAAGTACACTTCAATTCAGCAAAATAGCAAGTAATTACATCTTAGAGAAACAGAGAGCATACAATGATCCGGGATATGCGATTTTCTTTCAATGTGAGCAGAAGATGAGGCAAAATCATTACAACATTTCAGATAGGTATTTATACGATTCATCCGAAAATGAAAAAGGCCCGTGCGATGCATCGATAATTAGGTCTCGCTTTAATATCTGCCGGGAAAAACTGATTGAGTTCAAGACCAAAATATCAAGCCCTCTTGCTTCTACTAAAAACGTCGGAATTTAATTTTATTGAAAGAAGATTTTATAAAGATCTATTTTAAATCCCTCCAAGTCTGACAAATTGAAATAGGTACTTTGTATAAGTATTAGCAATTTTATCGTACTCCAAATTGAGTATTTTTTCTAATTTTAGAAAATCCAGCACAAGAAGTAGCCGACTTATTAGTATTTTAGAAATTAGCTAAAGTTATAAACATGAAAGTCACTGGATTAATTCTTGAAAAAAATTGTCGCCGACGAATACAAGATGTAAACGTTGATTTATTTTTAACTGTTATCGACGGAGATAATAAGCTCATAGAGGAGGGTAAAAGTGACCAGGATGGCAGATTCGAAATAGATCTTAAAGCTGGAAATTTTTTGGCCGAGGGGACGTATGAATTGAAAGTTTATGATCCTGAATCTCACTCTGAAGGATATCGGACTTTTGAGGTGAAGGCTGCAAACACAAAAGATATCTCAATAGATGTGGAAGTTGAAATTCACGCTATTGATAATATTAAGGGGAAAAGATTTATTGGGATCCTGATTGGTTTACTTTTGGGAGTCTTGATTCTTTGGCTCATAAGTCATAGAACCTGGCCTGAAGTACATACTTCAGACAGGCTCGCAAGTCTTGTTTCTCTGGCTAAAACACAATTAAAAACTGATTCGATCCACAGGGCTGAGAATGCCAGGTTAATAGCGGATACTTCTAGAGTTGATAGCATAATTGTCACCGATGATTCTGCCTTCATTCGAAGTCGGGATGTCTTATCGACAATGTTTGATAAAGCATACAAAAAAGAGTTAAAATGTAGTACTGGTAATGATAGTCTACAGTGCCGTACTCCATTAAACCTGGAAATAATCAACTCCCTTATCGGTCAGATTACCAAAGCTAAATCATATTCGGAAAAAAAGAACATATTAAATTCTCTGGATACGCACATTTCAGAACTCAAACCAAAAGTGTCACTTTGGGTAAATGGGTTCTGGAAGTTTTTTGAAATTTTGTTCTGGGCTCTGATAGCGACATTAATACGACTAATTTTTAATAACACCCGGTATGTGTATAGAAGAAAATTTAGAGTTCATGTCATTCCAAGACAAATTGGTTTTTTAATTTGCATACCTATACTGGCTATTTTTATTGCCATGTTCTTGAGCCTGATCAATTTCTCTATTGCTGTGGGCGAATCAAAATTAGTCCTCGATATGACCCAGGGTTATCTGATCGTACTAATTGCAGCATTAGTCGGATTCGCTCCCTGGCGAGCATCGGATTTTATGAAAGATTTTGCAGATCGATTCTTTGAAATAATAACGGGATGGTTCAATAAACCGAAAAAAAGCAATGACAGTACAGATCCTCCAAAGGCAAAGCCATAAACTACTTAGAACCACCTGAACATACTAAATTACTCGATCGTTTCCGCCATCTATAGGTAGTTGTGCACCTGTTATTTTAGAAAATAAGGGACCTAACATTGCGACTGCCAGGTTGGCGACGTCTTTAGAAGTCACCTCCTTTCTAAGTACATTATTGGTTTTGTACTGTTCTATAGTCAAACCATAATGAGCAGCCCTGGCACTTAATACTTCATCAGTCCAGATACCTGTATCATATACGGCATTTGGATGAAGGGTATTAACATTGATTCCTTTTCCCCCTAATTCAAGAGCAGCTACACGGCCCAATTGAGTAAGTCCTGCTTTCGCAACAGAATATGCCGAAGCACCGGGG
>JAJCYJ010000953.1 GCA_029262975.1 Saprospiraceae bacterium | reverse complement strand
CTTATCGAGCATACTTCCTACAAGATTGGAAACCCATGATTTATTTCTGAGACTGGTCTGACTGCCATATCTGAAAGAAAGATTGGCCTGAACCGCATCTCCACGAGTTTCTTTAAACATAAATACATAATCTATTTTATTAGAACGAATAGAGCGATTGACACGGCCTTCAATATTTTGTGGAGTTGGATCAAATACTTCTCCTTCACTTATTGCTTCACAACCTTTATAGTCCTTGACAAGATCAACAATATTTGGTGCTTCAGGTATTTCGACTCTGTCAGGCTTCTCTTCAGGTATAAACTTGCCGACAGTTCGATTGGAGGGTTTAAGGTATTTTTCAGACACGCGCATGACGTCTTCTAATGTCGCTTCTTTTACCCTGTCTCTATCCAGAAAGGCAAGTCTCCAATCACCTGCAGCTATGTAGTTGCTGGCAAAGACCCCTATTCTCCGACTGTCATTAAATGACAATTCAAATTGTTTTAGCAAGGAGGTTTTAGCCCGATCAACTTCTTCTTGTGTAGGAGGGTTGTCTTTGAGTTGATCCAGGGTAGTTAACATAGTTGACTTGGCATCTTCCAAGTCCTTGTCTTTTAAAATATCAGCACCAAAATAAATAAAACCCGGTTCTTTTAATCCAGCCGCCCAACCCCACACATTTGTAGTTTTCTTGGCTTCTACAAGTGCCGTGTAAAGTCTTCCTCCTGGCTCCGTGGTGAGGATTTCAGTGAGAATAGAAAGTGGTGCATAGTCAGGATGAGACATTGCGCATATATGATACATAGATGCAAGTGCCTGGACATCGCCCACTCTACGTAGAGACACTTCACGCTCTCCATCTTGGGTGGGTTCCCGAGTATAGGTTGTATTCAAATTACGTTCGGGTTTTGGAATGGCACCAAAATATTTTTGAACCAAACCTTTGGTTTTATCCTCATCAAACTTTCCGACAATTAACAGTACTGCATTATCAGGTTGGTAATACTCACGATAAAAATTCTGAAGTCTGTTGATAGGAACGTTTTCAAGGTCTGCTCTTGCTCCGATCGTAGTTTGTCCATAATTATGCCATTGATAGGATGCAGACATTACTCGCTTCATTAAAACCCCTGTGGGATTATTTTCTCCCATTTCAAATTCATTTCTTACAACTGTCATTTCACTCTCAAGGTCCTCAGCTGAAATGAAGGAGTTTACCATTCGGTCAGCTTCCATGCTGATAGCCCATTCAATATTTTCATCTGTAGCGGTAAGTGTTTCAAAATAATTAGTTCTGTCAAACCAGGTCGTACCATTGTAAAAAGCACCATGATCCTTAAGTTCTTTTGCGATGTCGGCATGATTAGGAGTGCCTTTGAAGACGAGATGCTCAAGTAAGTGAGCCATTCCTGTTTCTCCATAATCTTCATGACGACTACCGACGAGATAAGTAACATTTACAGTTACCTGTGGTTTTGATTGATCCGGAAAGAGCAAGACTCTCAATCCATTATTCAGTTTGTATTCAGATATTCCTTCTACAGTTGTGACAAATGTCATCGGAGCATCTTGTGCAAAACTCATAAATCCATAAGCAAGGAAACACATTGCTAATGCGATCTTATTAAAAAGTTTCATATAATAAATTTTGTTTTAACTTTTATCAATCCTGCAAGTATATCGTGATTGTTTATTAAAAAAAAGACTCCCGTATAAAAAGTGCTACTATTGGTCGATGTTTAAGAATAACTTAAGACTTTATAATAAATAGTAACGCTCGGGACATTTAATTGTAGATAAATGCCGTTGATTGTATAGTTTCAAACTTTTTAAGCTCAAATGAGTTTGAACCTTAATAAATATACAACGATATGGGTTTCTTAGAAAGACTAAAAGCAAGTCAAACAAATAACACTGGCTGGAGGATGTTAACAGATATCAATCAACTTAATGAAATTGATAAGGTCTCAGCCAGTAGACCTGTTATCATTTTTAAACACAGTACTTCTTGTGGTATTAGTGCGGGCGCCAAATACCGACTGGAGTCCGATTGGTCCGAGATATCAGAAGAAGTTGAATTTTACTACCTGGACCTTTTGTCGTATAGAAAAGTATCTAATTTTATAGCGGAAAAGTACAACGTTCGTCATGAATCTCCTCAAATTCTTGTGATACATAAAGGTGAGGTAAAACACAAGTCTTCTCATCACAGGATTGATGTAAAGTCGTTGAACGAGGCATTAGTTTAGAAGGTCGATTTCCCTTGAAATATATTATTTCCTGATCCAGCATGTGATCATCAAGCCGATAGTAATCAAAAGGTTACTTTTGCTGCTGTAATAAAAATCCTACTTAATTTAGGTTGTAAATTGATAAGAGATTGTATGAGTAAGAATACTTTTCGAGAAGAGGCATTAAACTATCATTCGAAAGGACGACCAGGAAAAATAGAGGTCATACCGACTAAAGAGACTGCCAATCAAAGAGACCTTTCTTTGGCCTACTCACCTGGTGTAGCAGATCCATGTCTTGAAATTGCGAAGAATAAAGAAGATGTCTATAAATATACTGCCAAGGGAAATCTTGTGGCTGTAATTAGCAATGGAACTGCGGTATTAGGTTTGGGGGATATTGGACCTGAAGCTGGAAAACCAGTCATGGAAGGGAAGGGGCTATTGTTTAAAATTTATGCCGATATTGACGTATTTGATTTAGAATTAGATACAAAGAATGTCGATGAGTTTGTAAGAACAGTCAAAATCCTTGAGCCTACTTTTGGGGGGATCAATCTTGAAGATATATCAGCACCGGAATGTTTTGAAATTGAAGAAAGACTCAGAGAAGAGTTAAATATTCCGGTTATGCACGATGACCAGCATGGTACTGCCATTATAAGTGCGGCTGCTTTACTCAATGCCTTGGAATTAGTTGAGAAGAAAATTGATGAAGTTAAAATCGTCGTCAGTGGAGCGGGAGCTTCCTCAATTTCGTGCAATAAATTATACGTTACTCTTGGAGCGCTTAAATCAAACATATTTATGTTTGACAGTAAGGGTTTAATACACCCGGACAGGACAGATCTTAATGGCAAAAAACCAGAATTTGTCAATGGTAATATGCCTCCTGAAACCACTTTGTCTGATGCCCTTGTAGGGGCAGATGTGTTTATAGGGCTTTCGCGAGGAAATATTCTAAGTGCACCACATATACAATCAATGGCCAAGGATTGTATTGTATTTGCCATGGCTAATCCTACACCGGAGATTGGATATGAAGAAGCTACCGCGGCAAGGTCAGATATTATTATGGCAACAGGAAGATCGGACTATCCGAACCAGGTCAATAATGTATTGGGCTTTCCGTATATCTTTCGAGGAGCACTGGATGTCAGATCAAGCATTATAAATGAAGAAATGAAAATAGCCGCGGTATATGCATTAGCGAACCTGGCAAAAAAACCTGTTCCGGATATCGTTAATACAGCCTATGGGAATACAAATCTGAAGTTTGGAACGAACTACATTATACCGAAGCCTGTAGATCCGAGATTGATAACTGAAGTTGCACCTGCTGTAGCCAGGGCCGCTATGGACACTGGAGTTGCCAAACATCCTATCGAAGATTGGGATGTATATGAATTTGAATTATCCAGTAGATTGGGATTAGACAATACGCTCACTAAGGTTATAGAATCCAAAGCAAGACAATCGCCAAAAAGAGTTGTATTTGTTGATGCAGAAAACTCTTCGGTTTTGAAAGCCGCCCAAGTCGTGTTTGAGGAAGGAATTGCTAAACCTATTTTGCTGGGTAATGTCGTCAACATCAGAAAGATGATCGATGAATATTCAATTGATCTTGAAGGTGTTAATATAATTGACCCTTCCAGTCCGAAAGATCATCACGAAGAAGAAATTTTGAAAAATTATGGCAATGTCTTTTTCGAAAAGCGAAAAAGAAAAGGACAAACTTTACAGGAAAGCCATAGCAAATTACATGCGCGCAATTACTATGGTGCTATGATGGTAGATCAAGGAGATGCCGATGCAATGATTGGTGGTCTGTCTCGAAAATATCCGGATACAGTTCGACCTGCAATTCAAATTATTGGTCCACGTGAAGGGG
>JAJCYJ010000952.1 GCA_029262975.1 Saprospiraceae bacterium | reverse complement strand
GCGTTTATGATGAATTCGACAGCAGCTTTGTCATAGGGATGATCTATACATGGAAGCCAGTAATGTGCCAGATTAGGCCAGTTGTCACCGAAAAAAGAGCGTTGACCATATTTAGTAGTATCAATCACAAAGCCACTGGCCGGAATGCCCGAATAGAATATCTCGAAAGTCTGTAAATTCTTTAAAGCACATTTTGGACGTATCAATAATTTATCCTGATTAAAGCTTGTGACAATTTCATCTCCGTCAGCGAGCACTTTTGATACAGACATTCCATAAGCTCCTTTTTTTCGATGCAGATCGACCGTGAATGGTACCACCTTATCGTTAAAATGTACCACTATCGTACCTACGCCTTCGATTCTATCGGTCGTATCATTGACCGTTAATTCGAAAATATATCGTTGAACATCTATATCAGGATTGCGTGGATATCCATCCTGACTTCGAAGAAGATGCGTTATTAGAATAAATAGTGCTAAAAGAAAGGGCTTTAAAATTGAAAGATGCATAGGCGATAAAAATGACAAAAAATCTAAACAAAACATGAGAAGTAAATAATTATTTGCTTTAATTATTCAATATTGCTTGTTTAGAGATCGAAGACTGCAATACCTTTATTCGGTTGCAATAAACCTGAATCTTTGGTTCTGTCCCCTTGGTCAAATATCTTATCTTGCTTTAATTAATTTTAAATTATGGCTTCACGCCGTGCATTTATAAAAGGGGTTACATTGCTGGGCATCTCCAACGATTGGATGCGGACTATAGATCAATTATCTAAAAATATACATGCAGTTGATGGCATAGATTGGGCTAGTATAAGGGCTCTTTTCCCTATTGCAAATTGGGACAAGATCCAGTTTAATAGTGGTAGCGCAGGTGTAATGCCCATACCTGTCAGGGATAACTTGTTAGGGTTAATCGAATATGTTAATAGCAAAGCACCTTATCATGTATGGGGTGAATGGCAAAAGACAAAGCAAAATACCTTATCGCGTCTGTCAGAAATGACAGGATGCCTGCCTGAAGAATTGCAAATTGTTCGGAATACTACGGAGGCCCTTAACATGATTATTTATGGTCTTTATTTTAAGCCGGGTGATGAGGTGATTATCGCCAGTCACGATTATCCCTTTGCTCGTAATGCATGGTTGAACAGATCCAATCGCGATGGTGTAATTCTTAAAGAAGCAAATGTTGTCTTGCCTGCGTCGGACGAAGAGGTTGTTAAAGCATACGAAGCTCAAATAACAGAAAAGACGAAAGCCATTCACATTACTTATATCACTCATAGGGAAGGACATATTATGCCTGTGGAAGCGGTCACAGAATTGGCGCACAAGTCAGGCATAGAAGTGATTGTAGACGGGGCACATGTGATTGGCCAAATCGGTGTGGATTTAAAAAAAATTGACTGTGACTATTTTGGATCCAGTTTGCACAAATGGCTTAGTGCCCCTTTAGGTACAGGATTACTTTTTGTAAAAAAGGATAAAATTGATCAGTTATATAACCACCCTTCTTCCAATCTTGATGTAAGAGATAAAATGGATAAGTATGAGCACATTGGGACACGCGCCTGGGCTAATGAAATTGGTATCTCTGCCGCACTGGATTTTCATGAAATGATTGGGCAGAAAGCAAAAACTGACAGGTTACAACATCTTAAAGAGTATTGGATGAATAAAGTCTATGACATCGAAGGTGTACATATGCACACATATATGGACAGCACTCACTCTGCGGCCGTTTCAACATTCAGTATTGATGGCTTTTCCGGAGGGCAGATAAGGAATATAATGAATGATGAATATGACATACATATTAAATCTGTAGGTGGCGCATGGGGAAGCGGTATTAGAGTCAGCCCAAATATTTTTACTGATTACAATGATTTAGATCGCCTTGTAGGGGCTATATCGGATATCTCCAAAAGATCATAAATGACGCGATTAGTTAATTGGCTTTCTTCTCACCGGGCATGGAATATTTTCTTGTTAATCCTATATTTTATTCTCGTAGTAGCTCCCCATAAACGCTTTGGTACTTTTGTCAATGAGGTCATTTTTAAAGGAATTCCTCGTGATGATTCCAATTTTTATATTCTGATCGGGGCATTGGTGATTCTTGCGATATATGTGTTCGTATTTGTGCAACATTCGCTAAGACATCAGGAGCAAAATAAATTATGGTTTTACATGGTCGTAAATGTCCTGTTAGCCATTACAGTTCTAAATTTATTATTTGTTAATAATGTTGAAGTCATTCATTTTCCCCAGTATGCCGCATTTGCAATTTTATTATTTCCGCTGATCGGTAATTATACAGCCACCCTCATATGGGCTACTCTGGCTGGAGCTGTAGATGAAGCCTACCAATACTTTTACCTCGCCCCATTTGATACCAGTTATTATGACCTTAATGATGTGGTCACTAATCTTATCGGTGTAGTTTTTGGCATACTGCTTCTGAGGAGTTTGGGCATAGCCGAGCAAACTATGTTTAAAATTAAATCTTCCACAATTTGGATTGGGCTTGGCGCTTTTGTAGTCACGACTATAATACTCCATGTTTCGGGTATTTTAAGTATTTATCCCGACGAATCCCGACCCTATCACATCCTCAGAGAATGGCCTCCGGGATTTTGGACAACAGATGAATTAAATGTTACTTACCATGTGATCAGACCTCTTGAAGGACTCTTTATTACTTGTGGCTTATGGTTGTTTTATGCCAGGCTTTCTCCGAAATCAACACAACTATGACAGAAGAGGCGCCAACTCATGGTCATGAACACGAATATGATCCTGATCGTAAACCACCATATATTACCCTTTTTCTGCTCCTTGCAATGATCGCATTGGGACTCTTCTTAGTATTTTATTTTGAGGTTTTATGGTAACTTAATTCTGGTCCTATATCAATAACGTAATCTTAAGTTTATAAAACTGTGAAACTCTTATCTTCGACCCTCTAAATAAATGATGATATGAGAACTGTTTCTTTATTATTCTTTGTGCTGTGGAGCATGCACAATTTATGTTATAGCCAACTCCAGTCGCCTGATGAGTTTTTACCCCATAAGTTGGGAGAGCATTTCACGCCACATTATATGCTTGTAGATTATTATCAGCATGTGGCTGCAAATAGTCCTTTGGTCAAATTGATCGAATACGGTAAAACCAACCAGGATCGCCCTCTGATTGTTGCAATCGTCACGAGCGAAGCCAATCATGAACGTCTTGAAGAAATACGTCGGAATAATCTTAGATTGGCCGGAGTCGAAGATGGTTTAGTCCATATTGATCAGGCAAAAGCATTGGTTTGGCTAAGCTTCTCAGTACA
>JAJCYJ010000951.1 GCA_029262975.1 Saprospiraceae bacterium | reverse complement strand
ATTGATGATGCATTTACCATCAGCGTAGTGACATTACCATCGCATAATGATGTAGAATCAGGTAATTCAAAAAATGGAGTTGGGTTTACCACTAGTGAAAATGTATCAGTAGCAATACAGTTATCTTCATTGGTGACATTTACGATGTACGCTCCCTGACTATTTGCAATAACTGTATTTGACGTGCTTCCACCATTGGGATTAATCCACGAATATGTAGAACCGGGATTAGAAAGTGACAAGATGATACTATCTCCATCGCAGACAATTTCGTCTAACGGTAAGGAGGCATCCGGAAGCGTATTGAAAACGGCATATGTGGTATCGGAGACAGGACAATCATTAGCAGTCGCAGTGACCAGATAAGTCCCGGGTAGGGTGATATTAATTACGCCGGTTGTTTCTGTGGTATTCCATAAGTACGTGCCATTGTTAATTGACGCATCAAGTGCGACGGTATCACCTTCGCAAACCACAATTGAGTCCTGAAGATTCAATATCGGTATTTCCTGTATGGCTAGAATAATGGTATCCGATGTCGTGCACGCACCGACCTCAACAGCGAGGGTATAGCCACCTGCTTCTGAAATATTGTAAGATCCATTAGTGCTTAATTCGTCACCATTAATATTTTGCCATAGATAAGTCGCATTGGCGATATTGAAGTTATATGTAAGAGCGTCACCCGCGCAAATCGTCGTATCCTGGACACCCTGTACCTGGTGGAGATCAAAATTAGCCGGTATATCAAAACTAACTGTAATTGTGTCTGAAACGGAACATCCTGAAGCAGAGACGGTGACACTGTATTCATCCGCTGTAAATACATTAAATATCGGACCCGCATTAGCTGGAGACCACGAATAGTCTACGGACCCAGGGAGGGTAGCATCGAGCATTAGTGCTTCACCCTGACATAGTATTGTATCCGCAGGCCCTATGTCAAGTGCCGTAAGATCCAGGACAGCAATATCGATCGTATCAAAAACCGAACATCTTCCCCGGTCGGCGATAACAGAAATTTGTTCCCTTGTGGAGATTGTATTAATCAGTGAAGACACTCCGTTACTCCACTCGAAATTATCCAAATCTGATGGAAGGGATAAGGTTATTGATGCTCCCTGGCAAATGGTTGTATCCTGCCCAAGATCGATAGTTGGTGAGACTTCAACAGTGACGCTAACAGTATCTCGCTTTGTACATATTCCTTCCTGGGCTTCCAATATATAATCTGTGGTCAGACCTGGAATTAGTGCAACATCGAGGGTGTCGTCTGTTGATAAAAGACTTTCAGTAGAGGCCTCAATCCATGATATTGGCAGATTGATATTAGACGGCTTAATTATTTGAAGAGTTTCATTTTCACATATTGTAACTGGCGCACCCAAATCAAAGTCCGCGATCCTACTTACTGCTACCACCCTGGTTTCTGTAGATGTACAGACTCCTCTGTAAACTTCTACCATATAGGTATCCTCAGTGCTGATAGAAATAGTTTCTTCTGTTGATCCTGTGTTCCATAAGAGGCTATCAAAACCACCGACAACACTTAATTCGAAGCTGTCTCCTTCACATAATGTGGTGTCCCCGGTTCGTGTAAATACCTCGGTAATTGCAGGATCAAATGATACCATTATGCTATCCCGGTCAGTACAAGCTCCCTCACTGACTTCGATAAAGTAAAAGTTATCGATGGGAAGCGTTGCTTCGCTTATTTCTAATGGTCCTGATGTATTCCCGTTATTCCAGACGAAAGAAGTTGTCGGTCTTGCAAATCCTGGATCAGGGATAGAATATGTATCAGATTGGCAAAGTGTCGTGTCATTTCCCAGGTTAAAAGGCTCCAGGTCAATTCTCGTAATAGATACATTGGCCGTTTGTACACATCCCGATCTCGAAACCACTACACTATAATTATCCGTTGTGTTAACCGTAATGGTCTCAGAGGTTTCACCCGTATTCCAAAGGTATTCGGCTGAAGCATCTGAAAATCCCGGATCAAGTATTTCTGATGCTCCCTGGCAAAGATCACGATCAAGACCCAAATCAATTGATGGAATGGGTTGTGCCAAAGCAACATTTATCGTATCACTGGTAGGACATCCTGTCATAGTTTCTGCGATAGCAATTATTTCGGTTTCATTGCCGGTGAGGGTATAGTTCGGACCATTAGCAACATCTACACCATTAACCCTCCAGATTACATTTGTCAATTGATCTGGAGTACCCAGGGTGATCATCGAATCGGCACATGCCAAGATATCATTCCCTAGAAATTGTCTTGCTTCCAGTTCATCGGATTCGGTCGCAAACCGCCAACCGGATACATTTCCGATTCCGGCACTGCCTTCTCCTGCAAAGTAATCGGCACCGCCTAAAGCTCTTATGTTATTGATTGTTATAAAACTAAGCTGTAAATCGATATCCTCCGCAAGTGAGATACTTTCTATGGTTCCAGGAGTTGTGAAAGTCAGGTCATTGCATAAGTCATTCAATCCTTCAAAGTATTCAGAGACAGAGATATCTATTCCAGCATTCAACACATATATTCGAGACGGCCCTGGATGAAATATAAGACTATCTATCACATAAGTTGCACCCATGAATTCCCCATCATTCATGATATCCAAAGTTCTGATTCCGACATTATCGCCAACCAACATGCTCGATCTACCAGTAGGACTGCTGAATGTGACGCTTCCAAAAGTGGTCGCCCTATCTATATTAAAACCTGAGTTTTCGGCTGGAAAAACCCATTGTGTTGCAATTCCAGAGAAACTGGTAATATTGCCAATTGTCAATGGGTAATTATCTATACCATCAAAAGACCCGGTAACTCTTACAGTTGAACTATCGAGTGTGATCGCTATAGGGGCATTGGTGGCTATGATAATCCTTGCTGTAAGATCATGTCCTAGTGATTGGAAAGAACCAAGCCCGCCAATATCTAAAGTATCTCTGACGCTAAGATTATTTGCGAGCCTTACCTTGCTACCCAAATCACCTCGTACAATAAGATTTCTTATAATTCCCGCAATTACATCAATATTTTGGTTATCCGTATTTGTTGTGTTTCCGCCTACATCCTTTCCAATGAGATAGACATCATTTATTTGCCAAATCACTTCTTCCGTGATGGTCATGTCTTCTGTTATGTATAGAGATGGTATGGTAATACTTGGGACTCGACCGGAACCTGCAGCTTTTGTAAAAGTGAACGAGTTGATAAATATTGGGACATTACTTGTCACTTGTGGATTCAAATTACCCGATGGGAATGAGGCATTGTCAAAGACCACGTCATCAACACTTCGTGGAAGACACGCACCTCCTGGACCGCCAGAGCTAAGCGCCCAATTATTAGTATCGTCCCAATCGCCACTATCGCCTACCCAGTAAAGTACTCTTGCGTTGGGCTCCGTAAATATAAAGTTGCTACTATTGTTACCGCTATCAATTCCATCGGTCATAATGATCGATCCTCCCCTGGATATTCCTTCTATACCTCTTAAGTTAAACGGCCCGACAAATGAGTTTCTTAAGCCAAAATCAATTGTTGCGCGTTCTTGTGATCCAATTTTGGCCATTAGTCCTGCGTCGCCAGAACAACTTGTACCGGAAGCTTCGAGGGCATCTATAAACTGAGTGCTGCCTCCCTCCAGGAAGACAGTCCTTGCATTCGTTAAGGAAAGGGTAAGAATAACATGATCACCCTGTATCGATCCATTACCCGAAAATCGTAATTCGTCAATAAAAGGGAGTAGCTGTCCAGGGATATTGGTAGTTATTAATGACGCCTCTTCAGTGACAAACTCAATGGTGCCAAATGAAAAACGCATAACGGCATTTAAAACAATTTCACCTCGATCTCCTAAAATCGCTATGTTGGATTGGTCTGCTGTTAGCGTGATAAAATCCCCATCGAAAATTAATTGACCGGGTTTAATGTTCGTACCAAATAACACCAAATTGGAGGTGCCTAAATCAATGTCTACCGCAAGACCAGAATTGGCAATAAAACTGACAGCAAAAATATTTTGATTATTAGAGACGAGAGAACCTGTATTCATTGTGATGACACCCGTTACATCTAATTGATCTACAAGTGTCCATTCTCCATTAAATCCATCGAATACAATATCTCCGGAAAATTGATGACCACTACTTTGAATAAAATGACCTGGAGTTGAAGCTGTAAAATTGAATGTAGATTGTACTTCCAGTATCATATCAGGGCTAAGCCTCAGAGATCCAGCAATATCTATCGTATTCAAGGGATCGGTAATTCTAAAAGTTGGAGTATTAGTCACGGCTGTCCAGTCCATGTCTTCACAGAAGGCCTGGATGCCAGTACCATTGAGTGTAACCACCTGTCCCGGGGCATCAAATGAGAATTGATCGAAGATGGCATTAATTTGTGTATTGGGTATTGTTGCTCCCGCACCACCACCTATACCACCACTTATTGCAGACCAATTGTTTCGATCATTCCAGTCACCACTTCCGCCAACCCAATACATGGCATCTTGGGCATGTAGTTGACTTATCAGGATGACAAATAGTATGAAGAATGTGGATATATTCCTCACTCGCATAAATCTTAATTATTAGACCTTTATAAAACTTATCTC
>JAJCYJ010000950.1 GCA_029262975.1 Saprospiraceae bacterium | reverse complement strand
TCTTAGGAAAGCTGCCGAATTGGCATATCAAGAATATAAGAATGCTCATTCTGATCCCGTCCTCGATCAAGATAGTGAGTTCTATATGGTCGGTGAAGTTTATAATTATTACATCAGTAATGGAAGAGCATTTGATTATGGGGATAAAAAGGTCGATTTCTTTGATCACGGATTTAACAGTTTGATCAACTTTGACTTCAAGTCAGATGCACATAAAGACTACGAAACAATTTTTTCTAAATATGACCAATTACTTCGAGGAAAACTCAAAGGAAAAAATGTATTGAATTATATAAGTTCACATGATGATAGTGGTCCTTTCGATATGGATCGAGAACGACCTATTGAAGCTGGCACTAAACTTTTACTCTGTCCTGGAGGAGTTCAGGTCTATTATGGTGATGAGTCTGCAAGATCCTTAACAGTTGAAGCCGACGGAGATGCACGTCTGCGCTCGTTTATGAATTGGTCAGAAGTTGATCAGAATCTTAAAGTCAACGGTATCGGTCGAAAAGAAATATTACGGCATTGGCAAAAACTGGGTACTTTCAGAAGGGATAATCCGGCAATAGGAGCAGGCGTACATAAAATGCTCTCGTCAAATCCGTATATCTTTATGAGGACCTATACCAAGGGTATCGAACGAAATCAGGTAATTGTCGGTCTCGATCTGAAAAAAGGCATGAAAACCATTCCAGTTGCAGACGTATTTCAAGAAAATGAAGAAATTAGAGATGCATATAGTCAAATGCTGTCAACCGTCACAAACGGAAATATTATAGTTAACACACCATTTGACATAGTACTGCTCGAGAGAACAAATTGAATGACTTCTCGACCATGTATTATTTTGAAGTAAATTTGGTGGTCAATATTAAAAAAGGTAGATATGAACATCCAATTAAATCGTGTTGATGACGCTTTTAGATTAGAAGCATCTAATGTTCGGGGAGATAAATTATATAGTGATGGAAGTACTAAAATTGGTGCCGGTGAACAAGGTTGGCGTCCAATGGAACTATTGCTTGTAAGTCTGGCAGGATGTAGTGCAATTGACATCATTTCAGTGCTCAAAAAACAGAGGCAAACGATTTCCGATTTCAAAATTGACATTGATGGTGAAAAAGTTGATGGAATACCCTCACCTTACAAATCGATAGATATACATTTTACCATTACCGGTTCTGTAAAAGACGTTAAAATGAAAAAAGCAATTGATTTGACTAAAGGCAAATACTGCTCGGTTTATTTTTCATTACATCCAGACATAGAGGTCACCTATACTTATACACTGGTCGAAGATTAATTAATACCAAATAAATTATATAGATTTCGCAAATAACAAGAATCATATAAGACCACAAAAGAATTCCCCGGATTGGATGGAAGATAATACCAAAGCCATACGAAATCAAATAGATAGAACATCTTACCGAGAACATAGTGTTCCCATATATTTGACTTCCAGCTTCGTGTATAACAGTGCTGAACATGCAGCACAGATGTTTGCAGGTGAAGGGGATGGTGATATTTATTCGAGATTTACGAATCCAAATACAACAGAACTGATTCAAAAATTCTGTCAACTTGAAATAGCAGAAGGAGGAGTGGTAACTTCTTCAGGAATGGCTGCCATTTTCTCTACCCTCGCGACTCATCTAAAAAAAGGAGATCACATCGTAGCATGTTCTTCGCTTTTCGGCAATACTATCTACATCCTCAATAATATATTACCAGATTGGGGCATAGAATGTACACTGGTTGACGCTCAAGAAAGTGAGAAATGGGAACAGGCATTCAGGAGTAATACAAAAATGGTATTGATAGAAACGCCAACAAATCCCGGTCTTGAACTAATAGATATAAAGTGGTTAGCTGGTATATGTAAAAAGCATAACATCATATTCTGTGTTGATAATTGCTTCGCTACACCTATACTTCAAAAACCAATGACTTTAGGAGCAGATTTGGTCATACATTCTGCGACAAAATGGATTGATGGACAAGGTCGTGTATTAGGTGGTATCGTTGTAGGGCATGAAAGCTTAATCCAGCCAATCTTTGATTTTCTGAGAAGAACCGGTGCTTGCCTGTCTGCCTTTAATGCTTGGCTCTTAAGCAAGAGTGTAGAGACCCTCGAAGTTAGGATGGAACGACACAGTCTTAATGCCAAGAAAATCGCCGAGTGGTTAGAGCGTCATCCAAAAATAAAATCTGTCAGATATCCTTTTTTAAAGTCACATATTCAGTATCACCTCGCAAAAAAACAGATGACCATGGGTGGGGGAATTGTGACGATTGATATTGATGGTTCAAAAAGTGAAGTGTTCAGATTCATAAATAGCTTGAAAATTCCATCAATTACGGCAAATCTTGGAGATAGTCGAACTATTATAACACACCCGGCTACTACCACACACAGTAAGTTATCAGAAACCGAACAAAGATCCGCTGGCATCTACCCTTCTACCCTCAGGATTTCTGTAGGGTTAGAAAACGTAAAAGATCTGATTCAAGATTTTGATCAGGCCCTAAATTCAATTGGATGACTATAAAAAGCCAAACTTTTGAGGAGCCACTTGCATTGGAAATGGGTGGTGTTCTCGAGAACCCGACCGTTGCATATACGACTTATGGCACATTAAATCAGGACAAAGACAATACAATATTAGTTTGTCATGCGCTCACAGCTAATAGTGAAGTTCATGATTGGTGGTCTGGTCTCTTTGGAGCAGGAAGAGTAATTGATCCTAATGACAATTTTGTCATTTGTATTAATAACCTGGGTTCTCCTTACGGATCTTCCTCCCCTAAAAGTCTAAATACATCTGGAGAAAGATTTGGGCTCAATTTTCCGTCCTATACCATAAGAGATACGGCTGCACTGCATATTAAATTACTCAGGCATATGGGTATAGCACGTCTCAAACTTTTAATGGGAGGATCATGCGGTGGCAATATTGCACAGGAGATTAGTTTGACTCTTGGCGATCAATTAGAGGAAATGATCATATTATGTTGTAGTGCCTCTGAGACCCCCTGGGTGATAAGCATACATGAATCACAGAGAATTGTCTTAAGGATGGATCCGACATTTGTAAGAAACGATGGACTAGCTGCCCAAGCAGGATTAAAAGGTGCCAGAGCATTTGCCTTGCCATTTTACAGATCTCATCCTTCATTTAAAATTCGCCAGTCAGAGGAAGATAACAACAAGCTAGACGACTTCAAAGCATCAAGTTATGTCCGCTACCAGGGAGAAAAATTTGTGAAACGCTATGACGCCCATTGTTACTATAAGCAATTGAATTCGCTAGACACACACAATATTTCGAGAGGTAGAAGCTCTCTTCAAGGTGCCTTAAGTCTTGTTAAAGCGCGTACTTTGTGCATTGGATTTAGTACGGATGTATTAATTCCTGTGGTTGAGCAAAAAATTCTGGCAGAACATATTCCTAACGCCACTTATGCTGAAATTGAAACTCAATTCGGTCATGATGCGTTTTTAATAGAAACCAATCTTATTCAGACCACAATTAATAACTGGAGAAATAATAATGTTAGAAATAGGTGAGTTTCAAATATTGAAGGCTTATAAGAGAGTTGATCATGGGATGTATTTGTCTGATGAAGAAGGTAATGAAGTTCTGCTTCCAGCTAAATATGTACCTGAAAATTTGAAGATTGCTGATTCTATAGAAGTCTTTTTATATGCAGATAGTCAGGAACGGCTCACGGCTACTACGCAAAAACCAAAAATTAATCTTTTCGAATTTGCTTTTCTAACATGTGTCGATGTAGCCCCTTTTGGAGCTTTCATGGATTGGGGACTGGACAGGGATTTGTTGATTCCCAATGCAGAACAACATAATGAATTGAAAAGAGGACAATCATACCTGGTTTATCTGTTTTTAGATGAAAAGGACAGAATAACAGGAACTACTCATGTCGAAAGATGTGTAAGTAATGATGATTTAGATTTGGAGGTTGGAGCTAAGGTTGAACTACTTATTTACGAATTTACTCCTATTGGTAT
>JAJCYJ010000949.1 GCA_029262975.1 Saprospiraceae bacterium | reverse complement strand
TTAAGCAAGAAGCTCTTGAACACATTTTCGATTCCATCCGTCAAATTCTACAAACGGCGATACACGAGGAATTGATACCCGGAGCTGTCGTCTTAATTAGCCAGAGGGGAAAACCTATTATGAATGAAGCATATGGTTATGCCCAGTTAAATGAATTCGGAGGGAACCCTCTAAAAGATCCTTTTACCATGACAACAGATCATATTTTTGATTTGGCATCACTAACAAAAGTATTGGCGACCACCTATGGTATAATGTTACTCGCAGATAGTGAAATAATTAACCTTGATACACCGATACATAGTTATTTACCTCAATTTTCAGACGTACATAAGGATAGTATTACTGTCCGGCATTTACTCACACATACTGCAGGTCTATATCCCTGGAAACCAATTTATTATCATGCACAATCTAAAGAAGCTGCCTTCCAATATATTTGCCAACTCTCCCTCGCCTATCCTGTTGGTAAAGAACGACATTATAGTGATCTTGGATTTATGATCCTCGGATATTTGATTGAGAAGATGAGTGGCATGGACTTGGACGAATTTCTCACAGACAAATTATATAAACCATTAGGGCTTACCGCGACTTCTTTTAACCCCACAAATAAAAGTGAAGTTTTCGCTGCAACATCCCATGGAAATCCATTTGAAAAGCGCATGGTTTATGATGACACATTTGGTTTCCATTGTGATGAAAATCCAGGGGATTTTACAAATTGGCGGAAGTATGTGCTCATAGGTGAAGTGAATGATGGTAACTCGTACCATGCCCATAATGGAGTTGCTGGTCATGCCGGTCTTTTTTCGACGGCTTCTGACATTCAAGTTTTGCAGGATCTATTATTACAAAAAGGTGTTTACAAAAAACAGCGGTATCTAAGTAATGAAGTTGTGGAGACATTTCTTAAAAAAGACAAATTTGGACATGGGTTAGGATGGGCTATGTCTTCGGATGTCATACCTGTTGACCATTTGCCGGAAGGTGCCTTTGGTCATACGGGATTTACAGGGACCTATGTACTCTCACTTCCAAAAGTTGGTGTAAATATTATACTTCTTACCAATCGACAAAACCTAAATGTCAATGACTCTGGATCTTATAATTCTGTGACCGGATTAAGAAAGCAAGTTTCTGAGTTGATAATAGAAGCATTTGAGTAATTGATACTTCTCGGTCAATGCAAAAGACACAGTTCCAACTTTATAAGTACAATGTGTTTTTTAATATGTTGCAATTTCTAATTCGCTATCTTTAGAAATGAAACTCATTTATATGATAGCTATGAATCGACCTTATCAAGCAAATTATACAATCAAGTATTTATGTACTGGTTTATGCTTTATGTTCATTGCTTATTCTTGCCAGAAGACAGAACCAAATAAGATGAAAAGTCAGTTTATCGACCTCAGTTATGCCTATGACAGCCAGACACCATTTTGGCCTACGGCAGATGGTTTTAGATTGGATACGGTTTTCTATGGACAAAGTCCGGGTAATTACTTTTACAGTGCCTTTTCATTTCAAACAGCTGAACATGGTGGGACGCATATAGATGCTCCCATACATTTTGCTAAAGGTAAAAGAACGGTTGACGAGATACCTCTGGATCAACTTATTGGTCCTGGTCTAGTCATAGACATCTCAGAAGAGGCCACTAAAGATATTGACTATCTGATCACGGTAGATGATTTTAAAAATTGGGAGAAAGTCCATGGTACAATTCCAGAGGGATCGATTATACTTTTAAAAACGGGATATGGTAAGTTTTGGCCAGACAAAAAGCTCTATATGGGCACTGATCAAACCGGCCCATCAGCAGCCCTGCTTTTACATTTTCCGGGTTTGCATCCTGATGCCGCCACCTGGATTTCGACACAAAGAAATATTCGTGCAATTGGAATTGATACACCGAGCATTGATTATGGCCATTCTTCGGATTTTCGTGCCCATCGTATTCTTATGGAAGAAAACATTCCAGTATTTGAAAACCTCGCTAGTTTGGATCAATTACCCGCTCAAGGATTTAGAATAATTGCATTGCCCATGAAGATAAGAGGAGGTAGCGGTGGTCCTCTCCGGATTATTGCAGAAATAGAATGATCATTCAATAAGTATTCATCATCAAATCAACCATTTAAAATGAAGAAAAAAATATGTATCGTAATCAATAAATGGTGGGAAGCCGATCCAATAATGGCTGTTCTAACCAACGATGACGTAAAACCTCCAAGTCTCGGTTGGCCGGAGATCTTAAATTATCCACGGAATCACACTATTTACAGTCCAAATCCGCGACTAGTTTTTGACAAAATGAATAATGTAATTGTTGATGTCTGGTGCATATCAGACTTACTGGCTAAATTTCCTCAGAAAGCATCATTTCAATCAAGTTCTGAACGGAAAATGGATGTTTTACCGCTTATATTTGGTCAGAACAAGTATGACCTTGTCATTGCTTCCGGTACGGCGGCACACTATCCAGCTTCAGATAATAGGAATGGTTCAGTCATCATTGGCAGCAAAATTTTCCTGCATAACGCACACCCTAACGGCAGCAATCCAAATAGTAATTGGATTTTTAATCGCTTCGAAGAGAAGATTTCTTCAACTATCACCAAGGAATTATTTCAGAGTATTACAAATTTTGAAGGGCAATTAGACATATATCTTTATCCTGAAAAACAATATCCAGGAAGTCCACTTACTGTTGACTCCGACTATGAAAATGTGGATGTCCATAATATCAATCTCACAGATTATAATGAGTATGAAGAGAAAGACATAGAAGCCCTTGAGGCCTACTCAAATTGTTATAATGACGGCGCCAATCCTGTCCTTGAGACTACATTAGGGCTCGTATCAGTTGCTGCAGGGCTGGATGTTCCATTCTTCTATGTAGCAGGGATTGTTGATCGCGTTGGCCATTTTGCAGATGATGTCCCGGATCCCCCATATGCTCAAAACAGTATTGGATCTCATAATGCGGGTGTGGTTTTGGCGAATATTATAGACCGTCTTGAACAGTATTATACGATCATTTGAAAATATTAAGGCAGTTTTGGATTTTATAAAAAATGTTGCCTTTTTAAATATTGCAATTTTCAATGTTCCATGATTATGTTCCATTCAAACATGCGACTTCTCGATTCGACGCCATAGCCTTAGGCGACGGAGTCCGAAGACGTATTTCTATTTTAATTGCATATGCTACAAACAGGTAATCTCTCCGAGATCATATGATCCTTTTAATCAAAAGATATGTGCGAAAAAGAAAGCAGTGTTAATCTAAGTAATTCCTATGTGTGACCGATTATAGAAAAGGGAATCCCCCGCCTTCGGCACCCCCTTTGAAAAGTGGG